>JAIOPP010000088.1 GCA_021413845.1 Planctomycetia bacterium
AACGCCGTTCGTCGTGAGCGTGATCCCGGTCGTCGGCGATTTCGCCGCGGCCCAACAACCGGTCATCGTCGTGCTCAACGAAGGAACTTCGCTCAGCGTGCAAGCGGTCGTGTCGAACGATCGACGCTTCGTGCGGCTCACGCTGGTCCCGGTCTTCAGCCAGATCGGCGACGTGAATACCTTCACCTTCGAAGGCTCGCAAACCTCGACTCGCAATTCGAGCTCGGAAACGAACGGTCCGGGCACGCAGAACGATATCGACGAACAAACGACGACGAGCAGCGGCACCACGGTGCAGTTGCCGACCTTCGCCTTCCAAACGGTGACGACGACGGTCAGCGTGCCCGACGGCGGTACGGTGCTCTTAGGCGGTATCAAGCGGATGACGGAAGTTCGCCATGAGAACGGCGTGCCGATGCTCAGCAAGATCCCGTACATCAATCGGTTGTTCGAAAACGTCGCGATCGGCAAGGCTTCCGAAAGCTTGATGATGATGGTCACGCCACGCATCATCATCCAGTCGGAAGAAGAAGAAGCGATCGGCGTCGTCCCACCGGCTCCTTAATCGGGTCCGGCATCAACGAGTCCCTCCCCCAGGCCGTCGCGGTTCTTCATTGAGCCGCGGCGGCCTATTTTTGTTGCCGAGCAGCGATCGGATTTCGGGCCGCAATCGATTAGAATCTGCGCACGAAACCGTTGGCGGGCGTCGGCCCTTCGCCGAGCGCCGGAAGGCTTCGACCTTGCGTGGAGATTTTCGCCCGTGAAACCGCAACTCTGGTTCGTGTGCGGCGCTTTGTTGTCAGCGCTGGGAGTCGTCAACGGCGCGTTCGGTGCGCATTACCTGCCGACGCGTCTCCCGGATCTCTACGCCGATGTGCCGACCGAAAAGCTCCCACTCGGCGGCATTTCTCGACTGCTTGAAAAGCGCTACGCCGACTACGACACCGGCGTTCGTTATCAGATGTATCACGCCTTCGGATTGATGTTGCTCGGCGTCGTAGCGTCGCAGCGCAAGTCGGCGCTCTGGTCGGTCGTCGGCTTTTGCTTCTTCTTCGGAACGTTGCTGTTCTCCGGCTGTCTCTATGCCCTGGTCTTGACGAATCAGACGATCCTCGGGGCGATCGTGCCGATCGGCGGGGTGTTGTTCATCGTCGGCTGGTTGACGCTGGCGATCGCCGTCTATAAGCAAACCACTGCGACTGCCGGGACCGGTGCGTAAGTAAGTCGGCGTATAAAACGAAAGCGGCGCGGAACCGACGTGCGGCTGGGAAGCCGTCGAACGTCCGTCCCGCGCCGCTCTTGCTGCCCCGTCGAAAGCGCCCCGCATTTCGACGACGCGTCACCCGGCAGTCGATCTCTGCGCGATGCCGGCTTGCGCCGGCCGATGTTATGCGATCGCCAATTCCTTCAATTCCACGGCGAGCCGCTTTCTCGCCGTGTGCAACCGGCGCTTGATGGTGCCGATCGGCGACGCGAACTTCGTGCTCATCTCGGCCAGCGATTGCCCCTCGACGTAGAACGCGACGAGCGTGTTCCGATCGAGCGTCTTCAGCTTCTTCAAGCCGGCTCGCACGCTCTTGGCCCGTTCGGTTTTCAAGGCGTCGGCAAGCGGCGTTTGTCGTTCGACGAAGTTGGCCTCGAGCGTTTCGTTTTCCAACGGCTGAACCGCTTGCCGTCGGGTCGCTCGGTTGATCGCCAACCGGGCGGTGATCGACCGCAGCCAACCGCCGAACGCCTCCGGGGTCCGCAATTGCCCGATCTTTCGCAAAGCCTGGACGAACACTTCCTGCACGAGTTCTTGCGCCTCGCCGTGGTCGCGAGTTCGCTTCAAAGCATTGTGAAAGACCGACCCTTGGTAACGCTCGACGAGCGTGCCGAACGCTTCTCGGTCGCCATCCTGGGCGGCCAAGACGAGCTCGGCCACGGTACAGCGGTAGGTGCCGGTTTCCAGATCCGTATCGTTATCGAACAAGCAAGTCGCCATGATTGGTATCTCTCTGAGGGCCCGAACGAGAGCTTCGGGCGTGAACGCGCTGGGGAATGCGAAAAGGCCGCGAACACGGACGGCGGGCGAGGAGCTCGAAACGCTAGGCGTAAACGCAAAGCGATCGGGTCCCGACCGTCGGCCGGCTTCCATCTGGTGTTACGAACTGAGAATCGTGGGTGCGATTCTTAGCCGATCCGGATGGAGGGGCGCGAAGCGGTGTAATACCGACATTCGCCCCGACACGTGGCTGCCGTAGCCGTCGGTGCTGCCGAGCGGGCTGCGGCGTATGCCGGTTGAAGTTTCGGCTGCGAAAACAGCCAACTTCCGGCAGGCGCGTTCGACCCACGGCGCATCGCTAGATGAAGATGGCGCAGCGAATCCTGCAGCATCGCAACTTCACGCTTAGCTACGACGACGAGAGCGCGGACGATGCCGCCTACGATGTCGTTCGAGCCAATAACGTTGTTGACGATGTTACGCATGGGAATCTCCGCGCCGTAGCGCCGTAAGGAAAGAGAGAACCTAAACTGGAAACCTAATTCTAAATGGTATGCCCGTCGGGGCAAACATATTCGGGCAAATACGTTCCACCAAAGGACACTTAACAAACTCCGTCGCAAACCGGAACCTCGGTCCTAGGTGCCCGACCTCGAACGACCGCGTCCGTCTTCTAAGACGCGAGATCGACCGTAGGGTTCGCAAATCGAGAAAAAATCTTTGCGATTCGTTTTGAATCGCCTGGCGCGGGCTCCATGCGGCGGAAAACCGGAAATGCTTCCGGCGACGTAAGCGACGACACTCAAGTGGTTTGCGTTCTGCGCTCGTCGATTCGAGAGAGTTGACGACGCTGCCGGCGTCGGTCAGACTTGGGCGAACTTTCGGGCGGGAATTTCACCGACCCGGGAGTCGCCCCGATCGTTTTCCCGCCGCCGAGTTCGGCTCCCGCCGATTGTTTTTCGTTCGTCGTCCTCGCTCAACTTAATCTCCCCTCAAACTGCGGAGTTCTCGCCCGATGGTCCGTCGCTTCAAAGAAATTCTTGCGAAAAACGAACTTTGCCGCGTCTTCCAATGCGGCCGCATCGGCACCCCGCCGGTCATCGAACTCTACAAGCATGCCGGCGGCTTCGATGGTTTCTGGTTCGACCAAGAGCATTGCGGCCTGACCTATAAAGAAGTCGAACGAGCTTCGGTCGCCGCGCGCGCTTGCGATTTCGATTTCATCGTGCGGATGGCGCCGACCGGCTACTCGCAGACGACGCAGAATCTCGAAGCCGGCGCCGGCGGCTTGATGGCCGCGCGCATCGAATCGGCCGCGCATGCCGAAGAGTTCGTCCAATGGGCCAAGTTCGCCCCGCGCGGCAATCGAGGCATGAACACCTCCGGCGTCGACGCTAACTATACGCACATCCCCCAAGCCGAGTTCGCCGAGAAGTCGAACCGCGAGAGCTTCATCGCGATCCAACTGGAAACGCTCGGCTGCTTGCGCGACGTCGATGCCATCGCCGCCAACGACGCCGTCGACTTGATCTTCGTCGGGCCGGCCGACCTCTCGCAAGCGCTCGGCATTCAAGGCGAACGGAACCACCCGAAGATTTGGGAAGCGCTCGCCGAAGTGCAGAAGGCGTGCAAGAAGCACGGCAAGCATTGGGGCGTCGTGCCGGTCGATCCCGAGTATGCCGACAAGTGCTACGACCTCGGCTGCCGCATGATCACGTTCGGCAACGACATCTTCGCCCTGAAGACCGGCATTGCAAGCATCAAGAAGTCGTACGGCACTTGCTTCACGAAGTAAGCCTCGTTGCGAGCTAACGACTCCCGGCCGCTTCGCGCATCTTCTCGCGAATGGTGTCGCGAATGCGGGCTTGGATCTCTTTGGGGATCGCGTCGAATTCCTTCTTCGAGATTCGGCCGTTGTCGTCGGAGTCGAATATCTTGGCGCGCTCGCGCTGCGCCGGCGGAATCGGAAAGCCTTGCTCGATGACGAGGTCGACGAGCGCGTTCCACTTCGTATCGGCGCCGACAAGCTTCTTCTCTTCGTCGGTCATCAGGTCTTCCGCTTCCGCGCCGCCGGCCAATGCGCCGCCGAGCCGCGCGCCGCGCATGCCGACGACTTTACGCAAGTCGCCGAGTGAGTCGGTCGTGAGCATGATGCTGACGAGGCACATCTCGTCGGTCGTTTGCTCGCCCCAGGTCACGCGCTTCGGCGGCGAGTTCGGATTGTGAGGGTTCGCTTCCGAGTTGTCGTAAATGGCAGCGACGTGAATGACGGAACCCTTCGGCAAGCGTATCGGCTTGGCATAACCGTAGGAGCCTTGCCAGTTGAAGTCCCAATCTTTGATCCAGATCAGCGGCACCGTCTCGCCGGCCGGCGTGGCGGCGGTCACCTTCATCTGCCGACCGAGCAAGTGCATGTGCGGGCCCAGGCCGAGGACGTTCACATCGACCGGCAGCGGCTCGCTCTTGGCTTCGATGGTGTACTGCTTATCGCCGGCCGGGATCGCGAGCCGTGTGTTTAAGATCGCGAGCCCACCGACGATCGTCGTCGCCGGCTTCTTCGTGAAGTAGATGCCGACCATCGAACGATCGGTCGCCGGTTTGCCGTCGGGATGATAATGCAATTGCAGCACGAGGTCGCTTCCCTTGCGGAGAAATTTGCCGGTTCCCTCGGGTAGCTTGCGCGGCATTGCGCCGGGAGCCCAGCCGCCGAGTCCGCCGGTCGGCAACACGCCGGGTCCGCCGAAGCTGGAATACCCCTGGCCGGGATCTTGTTCGTCTTTCTTGCGTGCGGCGCCGTTGGCGTCGAGGTACATGATCGCATGATGCACGACGCGCCGATTGCCCGGCCGAAACTCCGCCGCGGCGACCGTCCGATTTTCCGTCGTCGGAATCGGCAACACGAAGCAGCGATAGATGTCGGGACCATCGGCCCGAACCTCGAACGGCTCGGGCATCTCTAAGATGAGGTCGGGCTCACCGAGTTGCCAACCTTCGACGAACTTCGGAGGGACGGGCAGATCTTTCGGGTCTCCTTCCGGGGCGCCGGCTTGAGCCCAATCGCGCAAGGTCTTGATCTCGTCGTCGGTGAGGATGCGCTCGTCGAGGAAGTGGCCGAAGTCGGGCTCGGCTTTCCAAGGAGGCATGCGGCGCTCGGCCGTGATGTCGGCGAGGAAGGTCGCGCGCTTGGCGGCGTCGCCGTAGGAGAGCAGAGAGAAAGGTCCGACCTCGCCCGGTCGGTGGCAGCTCGCGCAGTTCTTCCACAGAATCGGTGCGACATGCCGGGAGAAGGTCGGCGCGTCGGGAGTCGCCGCAGAAGGGGCCGCGCCGGCGATCGTCGTCAGCAGGGCCGAAGCCAGGTGAAGCAAAGCGGAAGGCATAACATCTCCGTATGTCGCAAAGAGCCGGTGCCGATGATTCTACTCAAGCGACCCGAATAATTTTCGCCAACGAAGACGAGGAAGCGTAAATGTCGGCGAAGCGCAGGGAGCAAAGGCGGGCAGGGGAGCCCGCACCGCAGGAGAAAAGAGCCCAAAAACGGCTGCCGGCCGCAGCCTTGTCAAAGGAGCGGAAGCGGCTAAACTGAGGGACTTCGACATTGCGATAGGCTGCTATCATGGCAGCCCTACGCTGATGAAGCAGAGCCCGTTACCAAGCGGACTTTGCTTTCCAGCGGAGAAAGCAAAGTCGAGGCGAGTCCTTAGCTCAGTCGGTAGAGCATGGCACTTTTAATGCCAGGGTCGTGGGTTCGAGTCCCACAGGACTCACTAGAGCGCATTGCAATTAATTGTAGCGGTATCCTGAGTTTCGGAAGTAGTTTCGGCATTCGGATTCTTGGAAGCGGGTGACGAGTTCGCCGCAGCGGCGCCACAAGCCTGCGACGGTTCGCTCCGCCGCGCTGCGGATC
>JAIOPP010000089.1 GCA_021413845.1 Planctomycetia bacterium
TAGCTCGTTGGGCTATCGACCCCCGGCACCCGAGGCCGTTCAAGCTTGGTCTTTTCGCTACGCTGCGCTCCGCGAAAAGACCAAGCTTGATTCTTGAAGAAACTAACGCAACACTTGGTATCACGCGTGGGGGCAGGTCACATCTACCGCCCACATCGCAATGCGAGCGGCTTTTTCCGGCCGGCAGACGAGGCGAGAGTGTGATCAACCATCAGCCGAGGCCGCATAGGCCTCTTGTCCCACCTCTATTGACTCCGCACGCTTTAACAACGAATTCGTTGCGACATTTTTAATCTAAAGCCACCAGAATAATGGTCATACGCGAATTATTTCGTTCCTTCCTTGGCAATACAGTAAGCTTATGACCATTTCGCTTCACCTCTCGACCGACACTTTTCTGGAGTTCACATCATGCGATGGTCTTTTGCACTCCTAGTGGCGACGTTGATCGTCCCACTCGCTCCGACTGGCGCGCTCGCGCAAGACGCAGCCACGAAGAAGCCGAACATTCTCTTCATCATGGGCGACGACATCGGCTGGATGCAGCCGAGCTGCTACCACCGCGGCTTGATGGTCGGTGAAACGCCGAACATCGATCGGCTTGCGAACGAAGGTTGCATGTTCATGCACTACTACGCCGAGCAAAGCTGCACGGCGGGGCGCAACGCCTTTTTCACCGGCATGCATCCGCTGCGCACCGGTATGATTCCGCCGCAGTTGCCCGGCAGCCCGTCATATCTGCGTCCAGGCACTCCCGCCCTAGCGAAGTTCCTCTTGGATCTCGGCTACAGCACCGGCGAGTTCGGCAAGAATCACCTCGGCGATCATCCCGACGCTTTGCCCACCGCTCACGGCTTCCAAGAGTTTTGGGGTTATCTCTACCACCTCGACGCCATGCAAGGCGTGAGCTTCCCGGACATCAACAAGAGCCCGACCGAGCAGGCGATCGTGCCGCCGATGAAGCTCGCACCGATCCCAGGCATCTCCGATCCGCCCGGCGCGATCGATCCGAAAGACGGTGTGTGTATGGCGGCGCCGCGTCCGATTCTGTGGATGAAGTCGTCCGACGGCACTGCCAAGAATCAGATGGGAACCGACGAAGGTCCGCTCACGCTCGAGCGCTCGAGAGGTATCGACGAAGAGATCTCGGCCAAGGTCGTCGACTGGCTCGACCGGAACGATCCGGAAAAGACCGACAAGCCGTTTTTCTGCTGGTACAACCCGGCGCGTATGCACATTACCACAGTGCTGCCGAAGAAGTACGAAGACATGCTTGGCGTCAAAGGCGGCAAGGACTGGGGTATCAATGAAGCCGGCATGAAGCAGATGGACGACAACATCGGGCTCGTCCTGAAGAAGCTCGAAGACATGGGAGAACTCGACAACACGATCGTCGTGTTCACGACCGACAACGGTGCCGAAGTCATTACGTTCCCGGATGGCGGCACGACGCCGTTTAAGGGCGGCAAGCTCACGACTTGGGAAGGTGGCATGCGGGCTCCATGCGTCGTCCGTTGGCCGGGCCACATCAAGCCGGGGACGATCAAGAAGGAAATGTTCGCCTCGCTCGATTGGCTCCCGACGCTCGTCAATATCGCCGGCGGTGCGAAGGGGGACGAGTTGAAGAAGAAAATCGAGGCCGGCGAGTATCCCGGCATCGTCAAGACAACGCTCGATGGCTTCGACCAGATCGACTACCTCGAAGGGAAGTCGGAAAAATCGGCCCGCGACACGTTCTTCTACTACACGGGTGCGAAGCCGTCGGCGGTGCGCTACAAGAACTACAAGTTCTACTACACGATGGTCGGTGCGGGGCCGATGGACGGACTCACCGGCGCCACGACGTATCACTGGACGCAAATCGCGAACATCATGCGCGATCCGTTCGAGATCAGTGTCGGTGCCGACACCAAGACGTTGATGGGGATGGGTGGCGCTCTGGCTGCTCCGAGCACCGCTTACATCTACGATTGGAACTTGCTGCCGATCGGACAGATTCTTTGGCTGCGAGAGTTGGAGTCGTACCTCAAGTTTCCACCGATGCAGGACCCGGCGAGCTATAACCTCGAACAGGTTCTGCAAGAAGTGAAAAAGCAGGCGCAAAGCAACCCGAGCAGGTAGTGGTTAGAGTTGTTCCGATCCGATCCACATGGCGGGCGGCCTTCTAAGGGTCGCCCGCCATTTCTCATCTCTGACGAGGCCAGTATGAACTTACCGTTGCCCCGCAGAATACTCACTGCGCTGATGATGTCGTTCGCCCTCTGTGTCGGTGCGGCAGCGCGAGCACAAGACCCGCTCCCGTCGTGGAACGAAGGACCTGTGAAACAAGTGATTCTGGACTTCGTCGCGAAGGTGACGAAAGAAGGCTCGTCCGACTTCGTTCCGCCGGCCGAACGGATCGCCACTTTTGACAACGACGGTACGCTTTAGGCCGAGCAGCCGATGTACTTTCAACTGCTCTTTGCGATGCATCGTGTCGGTGTGCTCGCGCCGGAGCATCCCGAGTGGAAGGAGAAGGAGCCCTTTGCGTCGCTGCTCAAAGGCGACGTAAAGGCCGCGCTCGCCGGCGGGGAACGTGCCATCGGCGAGATCATCATGGTCACGCACGCGGGGATGACGACCGACGACTTCGAGAACATCGTCAAAGATTGGATCGCTACGGCGAAGCATCCGACTCTCAAGCGGCCTTACACCGAGTGCGTCTATCAGCCGATGGTCGAGTTGCTCGCTTACCTTCGGACCAACGGCTTCAAGACGTTCATCGTCTCCGGTGGCGGCATCGAGTTCATGCGGCCTTGGACGGAAGCGGTCTACGGCGTGCCGCCCGAGCAGGTCGTCGGGAGCAGCATCAAGACGAAGTTTGAGCTTCGCGACGGCAAGCCTGTGCTGATGCGCCTGCCGGCCATCGACTTCATCGACGACAAAGCCGGCAAGCCGGTCGGCATCAACGAGCATATCGGCCGCCCCCCGATCGCCGCCTTCGGTAACTCCGACGGCGATCGCCAGATGCTCGAATATGCGGCCGGAGGATCTGGAGCCCGCTATTGCCTGCTGGTTCACCACGACGACGCCGAACGGGAGTTCGCCTACGGTGCCGACTCCAAGATCGGCACGTTCTCCGCCTCGCTCCTGACGGAAGCCAAGTCCTCCGGTTGGATCGTCGTCAGCATGAAAAACGACTGGAAGCAGATCTTCGCCAAGCCGAAATGAAGATTCCGACTAGTGACTCTCGATCGGCGGAATAGAGCTAGGAGCAGAAGTGTACCGAACATTGACAACCGCTCTTGCGGTTACAGCGGCGATCCTTGTCGGCAGTGTGGCCCGCGGCCAAACGAAGCGGCCGAACATCGTCGTCATCTTGATGGACAATCTCGGATACGGGGAGCTAGGCGTCTACGGCGGCGGCGTTCTCCGTGGCGCGCCGACCCCGCGTATCGATAAGCTCGCCGGCGAGGGGATGCGGCTGCTCAACTTCAATGTCGAGGCTCAATGCACCCCGTCGCGATCGGCTCTGATGACCGGCCGGTTCGCGATTCGGTCCGGCACCTATGAAGTTCCGATCGGCGGCGCTCCCGACGGGCTCACGCTTTGGGAAATCACCATTGCGGAGCTGCTGTCGGCGCAGGGCTATACGACGGGCATGTGGGGTAAGTGGCATCTCGGAAGTGCCGAAAGTCGATTCCCGATTCATCAGGGCTTCGACGAGTGGTACGGCATCCCTCGCACCTACGACGAAGCCCTCTGGCTGTCGTCGAACGAGACCAAAGGCCTTTGGCCGTCGATCGGCGACAAGCAGGGGTGGAATCCGAAGATCGTTCATCCCGAGCACATTTACGAAGCGCGCAAAGGAGAGCCGGTTAGGCTGATCGCAGAACTGAACGTCGAACGTCGCCGCACGATGGACGCCGAGAAAGCATCCCGCGCCGTGGACTTCATCCAGAGGAATGCGAAGGCGGGCAAACCGTTCTACGCCTACATTCCCTTCTCGCTTGTTCACATGCCGACGCTTCCGAATCCCGCGTTTTCCGGCAAGACGGGCAACGGCGATTGGGCCGACTGCCTGGCCGAGATGGACGCTCGCACCGGGCAGATTCTCGACGCAATCAAGGAGGCCGGCATCGAAGATGAAACACTGGTCATTTTCACCAGCGACAACGGTCCGGAAGCGACTGACCCGTGGGAAGGCGCGAATGGTCCCTGGCGCGGGACGTATTTCACGGCGATGGAGGGTGGCATCCGTACCCCGTTCATCATTCGTTGGCCGGGTAAGGTCCCCGCCGGACGAGTCAGCAACGACATCGTTCATATCGTCGACCTCTATACGACGCTTGCGCGTGTGGGTGGAGCGGAAGTCCCGAACGATCGCCCTATCGATGGTGTCGACCAATCGGACTTCTTTTTCGGCAAACAGGAGACCTCAAAACGTGAGGGCTTCCCCGCCTATGTGGCCGATCGACTGTCGGCCGTGAAGTGGAGGAACTGGAAGGCGCATCTGATCTGGCAAGAAAATATGTACGCTCCGCCGGTGAAGCTCCCCTTGCCGAAGATCATCAACCTTCTAACCGACATGAAGGAAGAACGCGACGTCGCGGCCAAAAACTCTTGGGTCGCCGACCCGGTTGTGAAGATCGTCGGCGAGTTCGAGGCGAGCCTGAAAAAACATCCGCCGATCAAGCTCGGCACGCCCGATCCGTATGTTCCACTGGAATAGCGATTGACCGCCGCAATAGTCGAATCGATGACCGCCATCGTCGATAGCTTTGCTCTAGCCGAAAGGTCTGCCGACATTTCCAACTTCGACTGCTACCCTCTGTGGTTGAGCGGTAACGACGACGCGAACTTCGAGAGCCATACGAACGCGACGACCTCGAAGACCAAAGCGGCAAAGCCGGCCATACCGCAGATGACGTTGAGGAACATCCCCGCGCCGTCGCCCGTCGATTCTTGTGCTTGTCCGCTCGCCGCGATGACAGCGAAGATTGCTACTAAGCCGAGCAGCGTGCTCACCGCGATGAACACAAAGTCGATGATCAGTCCTAGTCGGATCAGCCGTACTCCGGAGGCTCGTAAGGCACGTAGCCGCAAGCCGCCGATGGCCAACAGTACAGTGATCGCCAACGCAATCGGTCCGCCGATCACGAGCGACAGCATCGAAAACCCGATCGTCTCGTCCGTGTCCCCCGGTGCCACGATGGTACTTAGCACCCAGAAGACCCAATACAGCGGTAGCAAGACAATCGTGAAGATGCAGATCGCGTTCGCCATCGGCGGCAATGCGGCGTTGGTCACAAGACTGGCGTGAGCGTCGGCGGCCTGCCGTAGTGTGTGCGCCGAGAGTTCGGGACCACGTGGCGGTGGCGACGGGAGCGACGCACCGGACGTCGCATGAGCTTGCCATTCCGGCCATGCACTCAAGGGCCGCCATTCGGCTCCGCCTTCCGGGCACGCCTGAGTCGTCGATGAGAGTTGACCGCTCTGCAGGCCGGCTACGATGAACGTCTCGGTGCGGGGGCCGACGACCTTTGAGTCGACGGACAACCACCAGCGACGGACGGGCTCGGTCGGGTTCATGTTCGCTACTCGGTACGGTTTTGTTAAGTCTTGATGCGTTATCGTGCGTTCGGTGAATCGGCACCCGGCGCGAAGGCAGTCGCGAACGTGGGACGGCTCGCAATCGGTAGCCACTGAGTTCCCCCGACCGGACAAGCCAGCGTCGTGCCCGGGAAGTCGCCGTTCCGAATCGCCTCGATAATGACCGCGGTCGCAAACGGTCCAGTCGCTTGCCCGGCGACTTGCAGCCACCACTGCTCGGCTGCCGGCGGAGTCGGTGGCGCGGCCGGTGGAAACGGAGGCGGAGGTGGCAACGGTGGACGAGGATCCGACCCAGGCGGCGCGCCGGCCTTACGGACCACGCCGGCGAGCCACAAACCGGCGAGAACGAGTCCACAGACGGCAATCACGAGCAGCAGCAAAGGCAAAGCGAAATCGGCGCGGGTCGTGCTTGGTGATATCCAGCCTACTCTCTTGAAGATGAAGAAGAGTACGGCGATCACAACGAACCCCGATGCACTCCACGCCTCCGACGTGAGGGTCGAGGCTTTCGGACTATCGGCTTTCGATTTCGACGGCGTAGGCGGCGCCGTAGCAGGCGCTACCGTGATCGCCGGCGGCAGGCTCCGCGGCGTGGTCGATGGAACGCGAACGGAGGCTCGACAACCGGGGCATTGCACGAGGGTTCCCGCCGACGCCGCGCCGAGGTCGAAGACGTTCTTGCAGGCGGGACAACGAATCTTGAGCGACATGGTTGGTCCTCGGTTCGGTTCTCGTCGATCAGCGTGTTCGAGGTGTTCGTGCACGGCGGCCGGCTTATTTCACCGGGCCGTAGAGCGTGTTCCACTCCGGAGAGTCGAACGCCATCAGCGACATGTAGAGACCGCGCTGGGCATCGGTCGGGTTCGCCCCAAGATGCTGCTGCATCGTCTGAGTGAACTGCTGAACGGCTTGCTGATCGCTCGGCGTGCCGACGCCTCCGTTATTCGCCATACGGGTCATCGCTTGGCGGCCGGCTCCGCAGCGATCGCAGAATCCGAAGCCGTGATCGTCGCTGAATTGCCGGCGCGCACTACTCGATCGGCCGGTTTTGCAGACGAGGCATTGGTGCGGACTATGGCCGAGTTGGGCGAGAGCCGTATTGCTCGCCGCTTCCCCTTGCGCCGTGGTCTGTCTTGCTTCGTGCACCGCGGACGCGACGAGATCCAATAGCATCGTAAGCACGAAGAGGCCGACTACGCCGCCGCCGGCCACGACGAGCCAGAAGGTCGCAGATCGCTTCCGTGAGGCGCTAGGCCGCGTGCTGGTGCGCCCTTGTGGCGGCCGGGACGACGGGGCCTCGTCGACCAGGGTGCCTTCTAAGATCGCTTCGGGAGCCGCAGCAGGCGGAGGTGGTGGGGGCGGCGTCCAGACCGGCGCGGCCGGCGGAATGGAAACGCTCGCACCACAACCTGGGCATTTGCCCGTGCGTCCGGCCAGTTGATCGGGGACCGTGAGCGCCTTGCGGCATTGCGGACAGGAGAGCTTGAGAGGCATGGTCGAACCTTTGGCTGGGTGCTGGGGAAGCTCCCGGTTCGACGGCAAAGAAAAAGGAGCGTCGAAACCGAGACTGCTCCCTGACCCCGACCAAGGGGCGTACAGAACAGCACAAGGCCCGACGCTCCCTTGCGGGAGCGTGGGTCAAGTACTGCCTCTGTACTCAAGAGCCTTTCGGCTCAGGTTGGTCGGTTCAGGGAAGCAGGACTAAACGCACACGCGTCACGTATTGTCAGGCGGCCACGGCGTGGTCACCTGTGTTGGTTTTCGGCTCCAAGATGGATCGTTGTTCGTCTAGGCCCGCAGAGGGGCCGCAGGCATCATCTTAGCTGCGCAAAATCGCAGGGCAAACGGAGGGGAAAACGGCCTCGAAAACGTCGCGTCCTCGCGTCCGCAACCGGCGCTCTGCGTACAAGCTAGAGGAACGTTTTGACGCCGTACGAGGTCAAACAAAGACGGGGCTTCAGGCTGTTCTGGCACAGAGTTCGACGAAGTCACTATGGACCAATGCCCCGCATAATCTGGAAGAGCACCCGCGATCCTGGGCAGTGACGACATGACGTTTCCGGCCTGCGGAATGCCGCCCGGCGCGGACAACACCCGTAATTGCGAAATGCTCCTGAAGGTTATCGACCTCGAAAAATGCTTCGTCGTCGTCGTCCTCACGAACCCGAAGCCTCGCAAATCGGGCTTCGAGTCACCCCGTTGGGGACGAAGTTTTTGGCGCTTTCGGCATCCGGCTCCGCAACATGCTCCGCGAGATTGCCGGCGCGCACTCGCAAATTGTTTGCTCCATTCGCAGGTGCCAAGTGGAGCCGCCATCGCTGAATCACTCGATGCGCGACGAGGTATTAGTTGGGCTCGAAATGGTCGATTCCTTGCGCTCGCAATCAGCCCCGCTCGACGCCACCGAGGCCACGGTTTCGAGACCTGATTTCCGCCGCACAGAGACGAAAAATACGTGACTACTGAGGCCCTCTGGTAAACCGCAATATGGACCAATCCCCCGGTCAATCAGGAAGAGCTCGGTGGTCGAACGACTTGCCGCCGAGGCAATCGGCGTCGAGTCAATCGATGCGGATCTTCGAACGATGGAGGTTACGGAGCGGAGTTTCGAGAGGAATGCCGACCGGTCTGCGTGACGCTTCACGACGGGGCGCAGGCGGTGTTGTAGGGGACACGCACCGTACACCCGGAAGGGCTCTCCGGCAGGCCGCCGACGAAACGGCGTCGTTTCGGTCGGCGGAGCCCCATCCACTCGGACAGCTCCGGTCGTTTCGCCAGGCTCGCGAAAGTTATCGACGTCGAATGTCCCCACTAGCGACCGATAAGGCACTGCCTTAGGAAGCGCTCGGCCGAAAGCGAGCAACGAAGTGACGCCAACGAATTGCGGCACCTCGGTGCGATTCGGAGACTACGCCCTTTGGCGACAATAACCCCGTTTCGTCCGGAAGGACCGAGGGCAGCGCGATAAACGATGAGCGTCGTTTGCCGGTCATCGGAATGACACCCGGCACGAGCATCGCCGCCGTTGGCGGAACCCGGGCTTTCTGCGCCGTGCGCGGAACGGTGCAGGTTGTTCGCCAGCCGGCCCGTCTCTACGGTACTAAGATCCATGGCAGCACGACTCAGCACGACTCGGCCTCTTGCCGGCGGTACGTCGATCGCGGCGGCACCCGTTTAAAGCGCATTAGCGCGCTCTACGCGCGTTCCCAGCCTCCCAGATGACTCCGGGGTCGTTTCGGACGACCAAGGGGGCGTTTTATCGAATTCGATGGTTTTCGTTTTACGGGCGATATCTTCGCGGCGCAGCGGTCAAACCGGCATTGAGCTGACCCAGCCGAAGTGCGGCAGACGGATCGATGACATCAATGAGGACCGCCGGTCACGCAGCTCGTCGAAGCGACGGACGGGAACGAGGACGCGTCAGCGCCGATCGAACGGACGGTGTTCGACACAGCGTGTAGGAGTCATACTTCACGATCAGCTCGAGAGCTGATCGATTGGTTTGAAGGCACGGTCCTCTGGACCGGGCCGAGAACCCGTCTCTGTTGACAGTACGTAGTACTGTAGAGAGGTTAATTTAACCTCTTACACACAGACGACGCTGGACGGCTCGAAACGACGGTTATCGGACACGGTTGCTGCGAGTTCGCCGCTGTAATCGCGGCGCGGAACGCCGG
>JAIOPP010000090.1 GCA_021413845.1 Planctomycetia bacterium
GATCGGGCTCGTCGCTTCGCGCGGCGGCCGATTGGTTGCGCTCTCCGCTGCGCCGTTCGTGGCCGGCTTGGCGCGCGTGGCCGTTTCGCTTCGCTACGTCGGGCCGTACACGATCGAATCGACCACGGCTCCCGCGCGGTTCGCGCCGGCTTCGCTCACCCGCGTCGACCTCGACCCGATCTACGGCTTGGCGTCGGTTCGCCGCGGCGATTTGGAACTTCGCTTGAAAGCCGCGGTGCCGGTTGCGCCCCGCTCGGAAGACGAGTCGTGCGGCGCCGATTGGTTGGAAACGGCCTCCTCGAAAGGAACCTAACGATGAAGTATCGGGCTTTATTCAGCCGCCGAACCATGCTCGCGCTAGGCACGGCGCTCGCCTTCGCCGGCGCGCCGACCATCGGCGGCGTCTCCATCATCTCCACGGTCGCGGCGGCGATCGCCGGCGACATCGCCAACGAAGCGGTCGCGAAGTCGCTCACGTTGGAGAAGGAGCTGAAATACGACGAAGCGATTCTCGCGCTGACTGCCGTGCGCAAGGCGAGCTATCTCGTGAATCTGCGGCTCGGTTGGTTGCATTATCTCAAAGCCGATTACACGACGTCGAAGCAGTTTTATCAAGCGGCGATGCGCATGGCTCCCAAAGCGATCGAGCCGCGCCTCGGCGTGACGTTGCCGATGCTGGCCGAGCTGCGCTATGCCGAGGTCGAGGGGGTGTCTCGCGCCATCCTCACGCTCGACGCCAACAACTACACCGGCAGCTTGCGACTGACCACGGCCCTCCGCTTGCAAGGGAAGTATCGCCCGGCGCGGGAACTCAATGCCGCGATCCTCGAGCTCTATCCCACCGACGTGACGTTTCTGAGCGAGCAGCTTCTAACGAGCGTCGCTTCGCAACAGAACGACGTCGCTGCGCTTTGCGACATGATCTTGGCCCTCGATGCCGAGAACGCGACCGCGAAGTATTACCAAGCCAATTCCGTCGCCGGCCGCAAGAAGTAACCGTGCGGCAGCCCCGATCCATCAGCCCGATCCCTCGATCTTCTTGAGCTTTATCTTTTCGGAGAGTCATTCGATGCTGAGTCCGTCGTCGACGTTGTGGGAATCGCCGGCACCGCCGAAAGGCTCGCCCCGCGATCGAGATAATCGCTACTACCAACTGTTGGCCGGCGGCGCGAAGACCCGGCTGCTCGAAGGCTTCATCGAGCTGCGCGTCCCCGAGCTGCTCGGCGGCGCCGGTCCCTTAGCGGCCGACGAGATTTGTCGTCGTTTGAATCTCGATCTCACGCGCGGTTGGAAGTTTCTGCATCTCTTGGCGCTCGCCGGATTGCTGACGGAAACGCCGGGCGTCGACAAGCGCGGCGCACAAGGGACCGACGGCACGATCTTCGGGCTTTCCGAAGAAGCGATCGAGTATTTCGGTCCGCGCGGCGACGAAGGCTATTTCTATCGCGACTTGGTGCATTATTGGCGCCATGTCGCCATGCTGCCGTTTGCGGACGTGCTGCGGGGCATGCCGCTCCCCGAGGCGGTGCGCTGGCCGCCCGAAAGCGCCGAGGCGGCCGATCACTTGGAGACCTGGATGCGCGTCACCGCGACCGGCGCGATTCGGACGCTCGTCAACTCCGGGGCGATGGCCCATGCCGAGCGCCTGCTCGACGTCGGCGGCGGCGACGGCACGATCGCCTGCGCGCTGGTCGAGCTCTACGGCAACCTCGACGCGACGGTCTTCAATCTCCCCGCCTCCGCCCGACTGGCCGAACAAAACATCGCCTCGCGCGGTCTGACCGAACGGGTTCACGTCCACATCGGCGACTTCCTCCGCGCAGAACTCCCGACCGGTTTCGATCGGGTCTTGTTCAGCCGCGTGCTGACCGATTGGAATCCGCAGATCTGCTTGATGCTGTTTCGCAAAGCGAAAGCGGCGCTCGTGCCGGGAGGCCGGCTGGTGATCAACGAAGCGCTCGTCGAAGGGAACGTCGACTACACCGTGGCGTGGGAGTTTCGCTACCTGTTTTACGACACCTTCGGCCGCTCGCTTTTGAAGCCGCTCGAAGCCTATGAGCAACTCTTGCACGCCGCCGGCTTCGAGATCGTGCAAGTCACGCCGATGATCGACGACGCGTTCTACAGCGTGATCGAAGCCCAGCCGATCGGCGAGCTCGATACGCGACGCTAAGCTTCGACTCTAAACTCCAACGCTAAAATTCGCGGCGAGCGGCCGGCTCACAACCGGCGGCTCGCTTCCGCTTGCGCTACATCGGCCGCTTCACGTTCTTTCGTTCGAGCGTCCCCCAGTAGCCGCCGAGAATGTGCGGGAAGCGCCCCGGCGTTACGTGGTAGTGCGGGCCGCGCTCGGGATCGTCGTGGAGGTTGAACTCGTTCAGCGGCAGCTCCTTCGAGTCTTTCGCCATCACGCCGGCGGCCTCGTAAGGGCCGTATACCGGAAAGCCGTCGAATGCGAAGCCGATGAGCGGCGAATGGCCCGTGCCGTCGTCGCTCCAGGGCGACTTCACGCAGACCGGATACTTGTGATAGTGATACTGTTGGAACGGGCTCGGATGCCCGCAACACCGGTCGAGCCTCCAGAACGCTTCGACGGCTTCGGCGTCGTAAGGATCGTAGAAGACGACGCCGTTGATGGCGATGCCGATCGGGCCCGGCGGCATCACGTAGCGGTTCGCGATGCTCGTGAAGGCTTGCTTCTCCGGGTTCTCTTTCGGCTCCAGCGGAATGAGCCACGTCGCGTCTTGCTCTTTGATGTAGTTGTGGCTGCCGTCGAGCGCGCGGGCATTGTCCGGGAACACGGCCGTCGGATGGTTCGGCAAGTTGTGCGAACGACCGACCAGGTGCGTCGGCGTGAACGAGACGACGACGTTGTCCGGCACGAAGCGATCTTGCTCGACCAGCTTGCCCGCGAGATCGAGATAGCCGCGCCGGAGCCAAGCGGTCGTGTTGTCGGCAAACGGCGCTTCGAGGCGATCGGTCAAGTAATACAGACGGTCGGCGTTCGAGCGGTCGAATTGCTTCGGTGTTGCTTTCGTTTCGCCGCGGGGGTCGTAATACCAGCGTCCGCCGAGCGGCAGCATGCCGGCGAGCGCGGCGGGTTTCGTGGGCGCGCCGGTTTTCGTCGCCGCGCGAGCGACATAGTCGGCCGGGTCGGGAATGCGCACCAGTTCGATGTCGTCGATCATGAACTCGCTGCGCTCTCCTTCGCCGTTGCCGTCGCGAAAGCCGACCGAGAGCTTGAGCGTGTCGACTTCGACGAACGGCGTGTGGAACTCGAGCGCGTGCGTCGTCCAGGTGACGGCGCCGAGCGGTCCGGTGTCGCCGCTCGGAACGTCGCGGCGCGCTTGCTCTACCGTGGGATAAAGGTTTTTCGAAACGGCATCGAGCGAGTTCTGGCCGTCGGCGGCGAAGAACTCGGCTTTCAAAAAGAGTTGCTTCGACGACGAGCTGAAGCCCTCTTGCGCGAGGCCCCGCACGCGGAAGCGGAACCAGCGTCCCTCTTCGCTGCGCAGATTGCGCACCGTGGCGGTCAACGCTCCTTCACGCTTGCCGTCGCCGTCGACATCGCGGCCCGACGGGAAGCGGACGCCCCAGCCGGTGCGGTCGGTTTTCGGATTGCCGAGGTAGCTGTACAGATAGTCGCCGGTGAGGGTAAAGCCGCGCGGCGTTGTGCTGATACCGGTCGTGCCGCCGGCCGACTTACTTGCGCCGGCTTTCTTCCCCTCGGCGATCTCGAAATCGGCGTTGTCGATCAAGCCGCGTTGCGACTTCTTGTCTTCGCTTTCGCTCCGGCGCGGTACGGTCTCATCGACGATGCGCCGGCCCGGCGGCGGGCCGAACCCTTGCTGCCCGAAGCCTTGAGGGCCCATGCCTGGCGGTCCAAAGCCTTGCGGCCCGACGCCCTGTGGTCCGAAGCCCTGCTGTCCGAACCCTTGGCGGGGCGGCCGCATTCCCGGCGGCGGCTGCGCGTCGAGCGTGGCGACGAAGCCGAAGAGCGAGAGTAGTAAACCACCCACGAAGAACGAGTAGTAACGCTTCATGATTTCCTAACTCTTCTCAGTGCGAGAGAAGGAGGCCTAAAGGGTGCCGACAGGGAGCGAGAGAAAGTGCGGGAAGCTATTCCCCTTCGTTGCCGCCGACCGGGCGCGGCGGGGTCTTTTTCAAGCGGTCTTCGAACTGCCGCAAGATATCGAGATCGTGCGTCGCTTGAGCTTTTAAAGCTTCGTCTTTAAGCAACGGCTCGACGACCTTGCTCGTCGCTTGAATCACCGTGAGCGCTTGGTCTGGATGCCCGCGACGGAGTAGCGTCTCGGCGTAGTTGCGGCTGATCCGTGCCAGCCATTCGGTTTGTAGATAGACGCCGGCGAATTGCTGGGCGATCCGTTGTTGCTCTTCGTAGCAGCGCTTCAGCGCGGTCTCCGATTCGGCGAGGTCTCCTTGATCGCGCGCAAGCGTGCCGAGCCGATGGTAGATATGTACGTTCGAGATCGCGTAGGCGGTCGTTTGCGGATGTTCGCGGAGCAGACGATCGGAGATCGTGGCCGCTTCGCGCAGCTGCGCCGCCGCGGCCGGACGATCGACCGGCGGAATGTCGCGCACATGGAAATCGACGAGCGTCTCGCAGAGTTCGTAGGAGAAGTCCGGAACCGTCGGAAATTCGCTGCACAGGCCGCGCAGCAACGCGACCGATTGCCGATAGTCGGCCGATTCCCACTGCTCGCGACCTAAGGGACCGGCTTTCGAGCGCTGATGCAGGCACCGAGCCATTAGCAGTCGGACTTCGGCATCGGCCGGTCGTTCGATAGCGAGCTGCTCCAACAACACGAACGCCGAAGCCAGATGGGCGCTGAGCATGGTATCGACTTCGGGCGATGGCGCGTGTTCGCCAGGGGGACCATCCGGCGGTCCCGGCGGCATCCGGTCGTGCGGCGGCCCACCAAACGGTGGCGGGCCGAAGTGGGGCCCGAACGGCGGTGGGCCGGGCGGATGCGGCGGGCCGGCGAACGGAGGCGGCCCGCGCTCCGGACCACCGCCGGGCCGGCCACCGGGGCCCCCTCGTTCACCCTCTTTGCCCCCCGGTCCTCCCGGCGGTCCATCAGGCGGGCCTGCGTGCGGACCTCGACCGTCCGGAGGTCCGTGCGGGCCGGGACCGGCGTGCGGCTGTTGCGACGGCGGGGGTCCTTTGTCGCGCGTTCCCAAGGCCAGATGGATGCGGGCCGAGGTACGGCGCGAGGCGAACGTCGCTTGCGATTCGGAGAGTTGCGATAAGTCCGCGAGCGCGAGCGTGTAGGCGGCGCGGGCCTCGACGTTGCGATCTTCCAAGCGCTCCGTGTCGCCGAGGTCGCACGCCATTTCGGCCGCGAGCAGCGCCAGACCGGTGCGCGTTCCGTCGTCTGCGGTGGCGGGGACCAAGCCGGCGATCTCGCGCTCAGCCGCGTTCCAGGCTTCGCGCGCTTCGGTGAACCGGCCGAGCCGAGCATGGATCAGGCCGATCCGATGTCGGGCCGAGATCGTTTGTCGGCGGACTTGCGGATCGGAGCCGCGCTCGCCGGCGAGCTTGAGATAGTAGGGCAACAAGTCTTCCAAGGCCGCGGCGATCTGCGGCGAGACGGTCGGCACGGCGGTCGTCGATGCGCCGGCTCCGTCGCTCGCGATGCCGTCGACTTTCGCGAACGAGCTGGTAAGCGAATTGCTCGGCGCGAACCGCTCGAAGACTCGATCGAGCGCCTCGAGCGAAGTCGCCGAGATCGATTCGGCCGCGGCCCGCGCTTCGCGCTGCGCCGCGAGCGAGCTCGTGAGCTCCTGATTCAAGCGCGACGTATGCCAATAGCCCCAAGCCGACACGACGGTCAGCGTGACGAGCGAGGCGGTTGCTAAGCCGAGCGCCGCGGCGGCGACCCGATTGCGCAGGCACCAGCGGCGCATCCGTTCGAACGACGAGACTCGCCGCGCACGGATCGGCATTCCTTCGAGAAACCGATCGAGGTCGTCGGCCAATTCGCCGGCCGAAGCGTAGCGGTGGGCCGGCTCTCGGGCCGTCGCTTTGGCGATGATCGTGTCGAGGTCGGCCGGCAGCAGCGGGTGGACGGAGCGGAGCCGAGGCAAGCTCGTTTCCGTAATCTGCCGCATCAGCTCGACGCTCGTCATGCCCGTAAACGGGACGCGTCCGGTGGCGAGCTCGAAGAGGGTGACGCCGAGGCAATACACATCGCCGCGCACTTCGGAGATCCCCAGAAAGCGCTCCGGGGGAAGATAGCGGAGCGTTCCGGCGACATGCGTGCGCGTGACCGTGTCTTCCGATTCCAAAGCCTGCGCGAGTCCGAAGTCGGTGATCCAGACGTGCCCGGCCCGATCGAGCATGATGTTCGCCGGCTTCACGTCGCGATGCAAAGTCCCCTGCGCATGGGCACATTCGAGCGCTCGGGCCGCGTCGCGCCCGATGCGGGCCGTTTCGCGCGGGTCGAGCCGGTGGTCGGGCTGCGCGGCCGAAAGGCGATCGAGGCCCGAGCCGTCGATCAATTGCATCACATAGTAATGCAGGCCTTCGTCGAAGCCGACGCCGAACACCGGCACGATGTTCGTATGATGGAGTTGCGCGGCGAGCCGGGCTTCGAGCTCGAACCGATACACGCGCCGCTCGTCGTTCAAGACTTGCGGCGGCAGCACCTTCACGGCGACGTTTCGTTCGAGCGATTCTTGCCGCGCTTCGTACACGACCCCCATGCCGCCGGAGCCGATCTCGCGTAGGAGTCGAAAGTCGCCGAGGCGCTCGGGCATCTTGCGGAGCGAGGCGCGTCCCCCTTCGTTCGTATAGCCGGTGCGTACCTTCACGTTCTCGACCGCCGCGATCGTCGGCAGGAGCGTGCGCAGCAGCTCGGCGATCTGCGGATAACGGCCGGCGTATTCTTCGATCGTCGGCCGGTCGTCGTCGCGGAGGCGGCGCATGAAGTCGGCGGCGACCATCTCGAACAGGTCGTCGTCGTCGAGAATGATCGGAGCCGTATCCGGCGAGAACGAGGCGGGCGCGCGCTTCGAGGCGTCTTCCACCGTCGGATCGGAGATCATCGGGTTCGAGGTGTTCGGCGAGCGTGGCGGAGTCGAAGACTCCGAGCCGAGGGACAACTTCGAGGATCGAACCGGCTCCGGTGTCATGTCAATTCGCCGTTTTAACTTTCCGTTGCGTCGAAGAATCCGGGTACTTGCTTCAGAATCGTTTTCAAGCGTTCGAGTGCGCGAACGTAGCGAATGCTCGCCGCCTTCACTTCGATGCCGAGCACTTCGGCCGTTTCCTTGTTCGTCAGTTCCTCGAAGTGTCGCAAGGCCAGCACTTCGCGGTCGGTCGGGTTCATGTCGTCGAGCGCCGTCGTGACGAGCTCCGACAACTCGGCTCGCTGCGCCGCCTGGCTCGGCGACGACAACCGGCCCAGGAGTTGGAACGACATCGTCAGCGAAGTCCCGTCGGCCAAGCGCGCCTGGATCGACTGTTCGCGGCCGGCGTCGCGCATTTGCGCGCCGATGTGCCGACGATGGAAGTCGATCAAGGTTTGTCCGACGATCAAACGCAACCACACGAAACCGGTCATCGGCTGCGAAGTTCGGAAGGCGTCGATCCGTCGGGCCGCGTCGACGTAAGCCTCTTGCAAGACGTCTTCGGCATCGACGCGACCTCGCAGTCGCGGATCGAGCCGAAATTGCACCATCCGAGCCAATCGCATCCGGTGACTCGCAAAAAACTCGACCAGCGCCGCCTCTTCGCCCGAAAGCATTCGAGCGGTCAGCGGATCGCGGGACAGGGAGTCGTCGCGAGCACCTAGTTTAGAAACGGAATCGTTCATAAAGCGTCTACAAAAAAATATCCGGAGGGGAGAAATCCTACGGTTTCCCTCGATCATAACCGGTATTACGTCGCTCGTCGTCGGGGGTTCGAGCCGGTCTCGAAAGAGGCCGGCCGTTTTTTCGGCGGAGTTGTAGACGCCGGGCCGGAGCCGCCGTTTATCTAGGTAGAGCAGCACGGTTTTCTAACAATTAAAGACCCTTGGTTTCGAAGGCTTCCGGCCATGAGCATTGTCGACCGACTATCGCACCTCACGATTAAAGACGACGGTTTCCTCTTCGACTCGACGACCGGCGACACCTACGTCGCCAACCCGACCGCCTTGGCGATCTTGCGCTGGATGCAAGACGGCTGCGATGAAGTTCAAGCGGCCGATGAAGCGGTGCGCAGATTCGATGCCGGCGAGACCGAGATTCGCCGCGACGTCGCCGACCTCGTCGCCCGACTTCGCTCTTGGCAGTTGTTGTAAGCCGCTCGTTCAAGAATCGTCGCTCGAAAAAAATCTACCGCCCCGTACGCTACCGAAAAAGAAGCAACTATGACCGTGATCATCAGCATGAAGGGCATTACGGTCGGTATCTCCGGCATCAACGCCGCCGACAACCCCGGGCCCGGCACCGGCATCGCCCGGAGCTTGAAGGAAGATTTGGATCTCAACGTCCGGACGCTCGGGCTCGCCTACGATGCGCTCGAGCCGGGCATCTACATGGACTGGTTGTTCGACCAGTCGTATACGTTGCCCTATCCTTCGGCCGGCGGCGGCGAGTTCGTCGAGCGGTTGCTCGAAGTGCAAGCGGCCCACGGCCTCGATTGGATCATTCCGAATCTCGATATCGAGCTGCCGCTGTATATCAAGTATGCCGACGTGCTCGAGCGCCACGGTATTCGGACCTTCTTGCCGACGATGAAGCAGTTTCGTTTGCGCGGCAAAGACAAGCTCGTCGAGGTCGCCGCGACGATCGACGTCGATGTGCCCGAGACGTTCGTCGTGTCGAGCGAAGACGAATTGTTTCACGCTTGCGAAAAGCTCGGCTATCCGGTGATGGTGAAAGGGGCTTACTACCAAGCGCATCGCGCCTACACGGCCTTGGAAGCGGTCGCGAAGTTTCGCGCCGTGGCTGCCGAATGGGGCTATCCCGTCATCGTGCAACAGATGGTCACCGGGGACGAGTTGAACCTGGTCGGCGTCGGCGACGGCGAAGGAGGTTTGCTCGGCGCCGTCTCGATGAAAAAGATTTCCACGACTTCGCTCGGCAAGGTCTGGTCGGCCGTGACGCTGAAGAACCCGCTGATGGACGAAGCGGCCGAGCGGTTCGTCGCCGGCTTGAAATGGCGTGGGCCGTTCGAGCTGGAGTGCATTCTCGACGCGCGGCAAGAGAAACTTTATCTGATCGAGATCAATCCCCGCTTCCCGGCTTGGTCGTACTTTGCGACCGGCGTCGGTTTGAATCTGCCGGCCCGGATGCTGCGCACGGCGATGGGCTTGCCGCTGCCGCCGCTGCCCGACTACGAAGCCGGCCGATTTTTCATGCGCTATACCGACGAGATGGTGACGAGCCTGGACCGTTTTCAAACCGTGATGACGCGAGGAGCCGCCCGATGAAAATGGTCTACGAGAAGCCGATGGTGATGAAGCTGCAAAGCAAGATGATGAACAAGTTCGGCGTCGGAGCGACGTCGCATCGTCGGGTGCGCAAGGCGATCGACGGCGTGCGCGTCTCCGAGCTCGTCGAAAAATACGGCTCGCCGCTGTTCGTGTATTCGGAGCGAGCGCTGCGCCGCCGTTTCTCGCAGCTGCGCTCCGCCTTCACGACCCGCTATCCGCACGTCACGTTCGGCTGGTCTTACAAGACGAACTATCTCAAGGCCATCTGCGCGCTGATGCACCAAGAAGGGGCCGTCGCCGAGATCGTCTCGCAGATGGAGTATGAAAAAGCGAAGGCGCTCGGTGTGCCCGGCGAGCAGATCATCTTCAACGGGCCGCATAAGCCGTACGAAGTGCTGCTCAAGGCGATCGCGGAAGGAGTGACCGTCAACGTCGATCATCTCGACGAGATCGACGACCTGCAACGAATCGCCGAGCAACTCGGCCGGACGATCGACGTCGGAATCCGGCTCAATATGGATGTCGGCATCCATCCGCAATGGTCGCGGTTCGGCTTCAACCTGGAGTCGGGCCAAGCGCTCGATGCCGCGAAGCGCATGGTCCGCGGCGGCAAACTGCGCATCACCGGGCTGCATTGCCATATCGGCACGTATATCCTCGACGAGACGGCCTACGCGCGACAGGTCGAGAAGATGGTGAAGTTCGGTTACGAGTTGCAGAACTTGTTCGGCTTCGAGATGGAATACATCGACGTCGGCGGCGGGTTCCCTTCGCGCAGCAAACTCAAGGGAACCTATCTCTCGCCCGACGTTTCGGTTCCTTCGCTCGACGACTTCGCCGAGCAGATCTGCGACGCGCTGGCGAACACGCTCCGCTCGGGCCATCAGCCGCGGCTGATCGTCGAAGCCGGCCGGACGCTCGTCGACGAGGCCGGTTACCTCATCAGCACCATTCAAGCGACGAAGCGCCTCGCCGACGGCACGCGGGCCTACGTGGCCGACGCCGGCGTGAACCTATTGTTCACTTCGTTCTGGTACAAGTATCAAGTCGAAGTCGATCGCGAAGTCTCCGGGCCGAACGAAACGAGCGTCGTCTATGGGCCGCTCTGCATGAACATCGACGCGATCGACGACGGCGTGGCGCTGCCGCCGCTCGATCGAGGCCATCGGCTGATCTTCTCGCCGGTCGGGGCGTATAACAACACGCAGTGGTTGCAGTTCATCGAGTATCGCCCGAACGTCGTGATGGTGATGGAGAACGGCGACGTCGAACTGATCCGCGAGCGGGAAGACCTGAGCGATATCGAACGGCGCGAAGTGTTGCCGGAGCGATTGCAGTCGAACGACGCCGGCATTCGCCCGTGGCGTGAGTTGGCGTAGCGGGCGAGTTGTTCAGTTCTCGACCTCCGAGGCGAGCGGCCGGTGTGAACCGGCCGTTAGGGGCGCGCTCGGATTCATCTTACCGGCGATGCGTTTCGGCGGGTTCAACAGTGGCTTCAAAACCCTGACATGACTGTCCCCGCTCGCCTCAGACGCGGCGATCGTCTTAAACCCGCTCGTAAGGAAATTCCTGATATTTTCTTTTAGTGAGGAAGGCTAGGGTAGCATGCTCGACATTTATAGCGCTATCGGTTCGGACGATGTCAAAGGCGGCCTCCCTCGATGCTTCGTGCTCGTCACCTCTTCGCCGGTGAAGCTTCATGAGCGGCGATTCCGCGTCGCTCTCGACCAACTGGATCCTCGGCCGACTCACCGAGCCTGAACACCGGTCGTTCCTCGCGCGGCTGCAGCTCGTGCCGCTGCGCTTCAACGACGTGATCTATGAAGCCGGCGACCCGCTGAAGCAGGTCTACTTTCCGATTCGCGGCGCGCTCTCGGCGCTGGCGATGATGGAAGGGGGAGACGGCATCGAGATCGCGAGCATCGGCAAAGAAGGGCTCGTCGGCTGTTCGACCTGTAACGAAGCGACCCACTCGCCGTACAAAGTCATCGTGCAATCGGCGGGAGAAGCCTATCGCCTCGAGGCCGCGGTGATGCAAGAAGAGCTCAAGCTGAACCCGACGCTGCGCCGGCTGCTCGAGCTTTCTCAGGCGACGTTTCTCGCGGCCGTCTCGCAAACCGCGGCTTGCAACGGTTTGCACACCGTCATGCAACGCTGCTGCCGTTGGCTGCTCACGTCGTGCGATCGGCTCGAATCGAACGAGCTGCCGCATACGCACGAATTTCTCGCGCTGATGCTCGGCGTCCGCCGCCCGAGCGTGACGGATGTGCTTCAGCCGCTCCAGCAGCAGGAAATCATCCGGCATAGCCGCGGCCGGATCACGATCGTCGACCATCGCGCGCTCGAAGAGCGGGCTTGCGAATGCTACCGCACCACGAAGGAAAATCGGCGTCGGTTGCTCGAGAAGTTTCCCTCCGGCGAACGCGATGGCTTCGCCGGTGCGCACGCCTTCAATCCGGCTTCTTAGCCGCGGCCCATTCGGGCAACTCCGACGTGAACTCCAAGCGCTCGCCCGTGAGCGGGTGGCGAAACGAGAGCCGATGCGCAAGCAGACAGAGCGGCGGATCGTCGACGGCGTGCGTCTGCATCTCGCCGAGTCGATGACCTGTGAGATAAGAACGATCGCCGCAGATCGGGAAGCCGAGATGCCAGAGATGGATCCGAATCTGATTCGTCCGGCCGGTCAGCGGACGGACCTCGAGCAGCGTGGTGCCGTCGTCGAAGCGGTGGAGCGTCTTGAACTCCGTGCGCGAGGGAAGCCCGGCCACGAGGTCGATCGTCCGAAGTCCGGCTTCGAGCGTCTCGGCTCCAATCGGCGCATCGCAAAAGAATTCTTCCTCGCGCGGTAGGCCGACGACGCGCGCGAGGTAGATCTTCTCGACGCTCCCTTCCGCGAACTGCGGCTGTAGCAGGCCCGCGAAGTGGCGTGTGCGCGAGAAGACGACGAGCCCGCTCGTGTTGGCATCGAGCCGATGAGCGGGCCGAGGTTTCTGCGGCGCGTACACGGTTTGCAGAATCGATTGGAGCGTGTTGCGGTTGAACCTACCGCTCGGATGGAGCGGCAACGGAGCCGGCTTGTGCAACACGATAAACGCTTCGTCTTCATGCACGATCCGAATCGCGGCGTTGACGTCGGGCTCGGTGGTAGCGGGCTCGGAGTTGAGATACCGCTCGCCGCCGCGCACCCTATGCTCGGCCGGCACGGGACGCTCATCGACATCGAGGATGCGGCCCGAGGCGCAGAGCTCGGCCCAATGTTCGCGCGGAACATGCGCGAAGATGCCGCAGAGAAAGTCGAGCAACGTCGCCCGATCGAACGCGGCGGGAACGATCAGCGGGCGATAGTTGTGATAAGGAATGCTGCCCGGTAGCGGCGCGACCGCGGCGCGCAGCGCGCGTTGCCGAGCCGCGAGCGCTCGGGCCCGTTGCTCTTCGCCGGGGGCGAAGCAGTAGGGGCACGAGACCCCTTTCACGAAGCGGGCGTCTTGCTGGTCTTCGGCCGTGAGCGGAGTTTGGCAAGCATAGCACTGATCGCTTTCGGTCTCGCGCAGCGAAGGATCGAGGCCGACGCGGTAATCGAAGACGAAGCACTCGCCGTCGTAGTGCGCTGCGCCGCACTCTTCGAAGTATTTGAGGATGCCGCCGTCGAGCTGATGGATCTGCTCGTAACCTTCGCGCTCCATGAAAGGTCCGGCCTTCTCGCAACGAATGCCGCCGGTGCAGAACATCACGACCGGCTGCTGCTTCAATTCCTCGGGTAAGCGCACGACCGCGTTCGGAAACTCGCGAAAGTGGTCGATGCCGACCGTAACCGCGCCGCGAAACGTGCCGAGCTTGATCTCGTAGTCGTTGCGCGTGTCGAGCAAGGTGACGGGCCGACCTTCATCGAGCCATCGCTTCAACTCCTGCGGCGAGATCTTCGGCGCCGGCTTTCGCGCGGGATCGATCCCCTCGACGCCGAACGCAATGATTTCCTTCTTGATGCGCACGAGCATGCGCGAGAACGGCTGCCGCGCGCTCTCGCTGATCTTCACCGGCAGATTTTCCAGGCCTGCGATGCTACGCAGCTCGGCGAGCAGCGCGTCGACGCCCTCACGCGCACCGGCGACGAAGAGGTTGATTCCTTCGGTGCTGAGCAGGATCGTCCCCTTGAGGTTGCGCGAACGAGCGAGCGCGATCAAGCGTTCGCGGAGCGGCTTCAGATCCGCGAGCGGCGCAAACTTGTACGCGGCGACGTTGACGATCGGCGCGGCGGCGTCGAGCGGAGCAGGGGACGAACTCATGATACTTTTTCGGCCGCGTCGATCCGGGGGCGGAAACGTGACAGTACCGCCGTATTTTACGCCGGTTCGGGTTTTACGCCAGCAGCCCGCGGCGCGATCGTCGTCGATTCACCGGTAACCCAAGGACTCAACCCAAGCGAGTGAGCGGATTGTCGCGCTGGGCGAGCGGGAACGTGACGCGCGCCCCGCCGCGAACGTGCGACTCGAAGACCGCCGCGATCATTTCGACGATCGTGCGCGCTTCGTACATATCGCAGAGCGGCTTGCGGTTTTCCGCGATCGCGGCGATCAGATCCTTGCCGCCGACGACATGGTTCATCACTTGCTTCGCGATGCCGTCGAGTGGTTCCGGAGCGCCGATGCCCGCTGAGCTGATGGTCGTCCATTGGCGCGGCTCCTTGGAAGGGCGCAGCGGATTGCCGGCCAGGAAACTTGCCAACGGCTCTTGATCGATCCGCATGTCGACGATTCCTTCCGTGCCGATGATCTGAAGACCGAAGCCGGCTTGCTTCGTCCCGGCGTCGTGAATCGAATCGAAAAACACGGGGATCCCGCTCTCGAACTCATAACGGGCATGCACCTCGTTCCCCGCGAGTGGCCCGAGCCCTTCGGCACCGGGCCCGACATCGGCCTTCACGATCGGACGACCATCGCGCAGCACCGTGGCCGAGCAGGCGACCGGCTTGCCGGCGAAGTAGGCGCACAGGTTCAGCGCATGACCGCCGAGCACCCACAGATCGAGCGCGCCGCCGCGCGTGTCTTCTTTGCCGCGCGCGCGAATTTCGAGGACACGGCCGAGCTTGCCGTCGGCCATGAGTTTCGCGATCGCCGGCAGCACCGGATGGTTGCGGTTGCGATGCGCTACGGCGAGCTTCACGTTCTTGCTTTCGCAAGCCGCGACGATCTCATCCGCCTCGGCCGGGGTGCGGCAAAACGGCTTCTCGATGTAGATCCCGCGCACACCCGCCGCGACCGCCGCGAGCACGGCCTCGCGATGTTGGTCGACGTGCCGCATGCCGATCGCGACCAAGTCGGGCTTCGTTTCGGCGAGCGCTTGCTTGTAGTCGGCGTAGCCTTTCTCGACGCCGCGCAGTTTGAGCTGCGCGGCAAGTCCGGCCGCATCGGCATCCGCAATGGCGACGAGCTCCGTCTCGGGCAAGGCCGACCACATCGTGTTCAAGCCATGCCCGTAGTCGCCGCGCCCGGTATGCCCGATGACGACCACGCGGAGCTTCCGCTCGGCCGCGGGCTTAGCGCTCGCCGCCGGATCGGCGGCCTGGGCCTGCGCTACAATCCCGGCGGCAGCGGACGTGAGGAGAAAGTCGCGTCGATTCATGGCAGGCACCTCGAAAGAAAACGACCGATCAGTCTCGTCGATCATCGACGTCCGGCGGTCGCTTGTAAAGGTTCTTGCGCCTTCCGCTTCGGGCAGCGCGCCGTTTCCCCGCCGGAGAGAGGCTGGCAAAGCGCCCTGCGGCGGAATAGTATGGCCGCTTGTTTCCCGCCCGTCGTCGAACCTCGCCCACCTTTCACTCTCAGGAATTTCTTTTCATGCGCTATCCGCTTTGGCTCGCCGCTCTCGCGGCGCTCGTCGCCGGTTCCGGCGTTCGGGCCGCCGACAACACGCCGCCCGAAGGTTTCACCGCTCTGTTCAACGGCAAGGACTTCGCCGGTTGGCACGGCATGGGACACTTCGATCCCTACAAACTCGCCGCGATGACCGATGCCGAGCGCGCCGAGAAGCGCGCGAAGGATCTGGTAGACCTGAACCAACATTGGAAGGTCGAAGCCGGCGAGCTCGTCAACGACGGCCACGGCGTGTATCTCACGACCGATGCACCGTACGGCGACGTCGAGTTGTTCGTCGATTACAAGATGCTCCCGAAAGGAGATAGCGGCATCTATCTGCGCGCCACGCCGCAAGTGCAGATTTGGGACTTCACCGAAGAAGGAGGCAAGTGGAAGCTCGGCGCCGATAAAGGCTCTGGCGGTTTATGGAACAATCGCGCCGGAAAGCCGGGCAAAGATCCGCTGGTCTTGGCCGATAAGAAGTTCGGCGAATGGAATACGTTTCGCATCGTGCAGGTCGGCGCGCGGACGAGCGTCTGGTTGAACGACAAGCTCGTCGTCGATCATGCCGTGCTCGAAAACTTTTGGGACAAGGATCGCAAGCTGCCGCTGATCGCATCGGCTCCGATCCAATTGCAAACGCACGGCAGCGAAATCCGTTGGAAGAACGTCTACGTCCGGCCCATTCCTGCGACCGAGGCCAACGAGATTCTCGCGAAGCACGAAAGCTCCGGCTTCGCGCCGATCTTCGACGGCAAATCGTTCGACGGCTGGAAAGGCCCGACCGAGAACTACGACATCGTCGAAGGGGCCGTCCGCTGCAAGCCGAGCAAGGGAGGGACGATCTATCGCGATGAAGAGCTGACCGACTTCGTGGCGCGCGTGGAGTTCAAGCTGCCGGCCGGCGGCAACAACGGCCTCGCGATTCGGTATCCCGGCACCGGCGACACGGCCTACGTCGGCATGACCGAGCTGCAAGTGCTCGACGACAGCTCGCCTAAGTATGCGAAGCTCGATCCGCGCCAAGTCCACGGCTCGGCCTACGGCATGGCGCCGGCCGTGAAGGGCTATCAACGCCCCGTCGGCGAATGGAACTTTCAAGAAGTCACGGTGAAGGGCTCGACGATCAAAGTCGAACTCAACGGCTCCGTGATTCTCGACGCCGATCTTTCCACGATCACGGAATATATGGGCAAGTCGCCGCATCCCGGCAAGGAACGGACCAGCGGCTTCTTCGGCTTCGCCGGCCACGGCGACGCCGTCGAGTTTCGCAACGTGAGCGTGAAGAAGCTGTAGGGCTTTTTCAGGGAATTCGAGACTGGCGATTCCTCGTGGGTCGTCTCATAATCAATAGGAGGCGTCGGCCGGGATGATCCGGCAGGCGCCACGGTTCTCGGGCCTGATCGCGATCTTTGAAGCTGGGAGCTCTCCTATGGAACTGACCGCCGTGCTCACGCGGGCCGAAGAAGGGGGCTTCGTCGCTTTCAATCCCGAGACGGGGACCACGACGCAAGGTGAAACCGTGGAAGAGGCCGTTGCCAATTTGAAGGAAGCGACCTCCTTATACCTTGCCGAGTTCCCACTTCCCAATACCGGGCATCCGGTCGTGACCATGTTCACGGTCCCCGGGCCGGCGCATGCCTAAGCTACCCCACGTTTCGGGCGCGGAGCTTCAGCGGCTTGGCTTTCGGAAGGTGCGCCAAAGCGGTAGTCATGTTATCATGAAGCGCGAATCGAAAGGCTGCGTCGTGCCCATGCACAGCGAAGTCAAGGTCGGCACGTTGGCCGGTGTTTTGCGACAGGCCGAGGTTTCTTCCGAAGAGTTCATTCAGGCGTTGCGAGGGTGACGAAGCACAAGGCCCGGCGAGATGTGTTTCTCGCCGGGCCTTTTGTGCTTTAGATCATCGAGCGCGGGTTCAACGGGAGCATGACTGCTCCCGCTCGCCTCGGAGGTTGACAGTTAGCGCTGCACTGTTTAGCGCTGCACTCGGGCCGAGCCACCCTTGGCGAGTTGTTCCACTTCCGCGAGGCGGGCCATCGTCGTGTCGCCGGGGAACGTGGTGAGCAAGGCGCCGTGGGCCCAGCCGAGGCGGAGCGCTTGTTCCGCGTCCTTGCCCGAGAGCAGGCCGTAGATCAGGCCGGCCGCGAAGCCGTCGCCGCCGCCGATCCGATCGATCACGTCGAGCTCGCAGGTCGGGCTCACGTATTCCTTGCCGTTGAGCCAGAGCACGGCGGCCCAATCGTGGCGGTTCGTCGAGCGCACTTCGCGGAGCGTCGTGGCGACCGCCTTGATGTGCGGATGCTTCTTCACGACTTTGCCGATCAGGTCGAAGAACGCCTTCGGGTCGAGCTTCGACGCATGCTCGACGTCTTGCCCTTCGATGCCGAGCCCCTTCTGCAAGTCTTCTTCGTTGCCGACCAACACGTCGACATGCTCGACGATCTTGGCGATCACTTCTTGCCCCTTCTTCTCGCCGCCGATCGACGACCAGAGCTTGGCCCGATAGTTGAGATCGAACGACGTGACGGCTCCGGCAGCCTTGGCGGCCTTCATCCCTTCGATGATGACGTCGCTCGTCGTTTCGGAAAGGGCCGCGAAGATGCCGCCGGAGTGAAACCAGCGCACGCCGCGGGCGTGGATCTTCTTCCAATCGAAGTCGCCGGCCTTGAGCATGCCCGCCGCTTCGTTGGCGCGGTTGTAGAACACGACCGGCGGACGAACGCCGCAGCCCCGATCGCTATAAACCGTGGCGATGTTCGGGCCGCGAACGCCGTCGTGGTCGAACCACTTATAGAACGCCTCGACACCCATTTCGCGAACCCGCGCTTGCACCAATTCGCCGATGCCGTACTTCACCATCGCCGAGGCGACGCCGGTCTTCAAGCCGAAGCAATCGCTCAGGTTGGCCGAGACGTTGTACTCGCCGCCGGACACATGCACGTCGAGCGTGCGGGCCTTGCGAAACGGCAACACGCCGGGATCGAGTCGATGTACCAAGGCGCCGAGCGAGAGGAAATCGAAATCGCAAGCATCGGAGCGAACGGCAAGAGAGGTCATAGGAAGGGGTCGGGGGTCAGAGGTCGGGGGGGTGGGGAAGAGAAGTCAAAAGTCTAAATGCAAAAGGCAAAAGTGGGAAGCGGGCGAACTCCGTACTTTTGCATTCTGCATTTTGACTTCCGACTTCTACTAGATTTCGCTCAACGTCCCCGTGCTGGTGCCGAACTTGTCGGTCTCGATTCCCATTCGTTGCAGCATCGAAACGAAGAGGTTCGAGAACGGCTTGTTGTTCTTCGGGTCGTAGGCGACGTGACCCGCGTGTTTGAAGCCGCCGCCGGCGAAGACGATCGGCAGGTTGCGCGAGTCGTGAGCGTTGGCGTTGCCGAGGTTGCTGCCGAACAGCACCGAGGTGTTGTCGAGCACGCTGCCCGCTCCCTCCCGTTTCGATTTCAGCGACGAGAGCAGAACGTTCAAGCCCTTGAACATCTCCGACTCGACGAGCTTCAGCTGCGCGAGCTTCTCGGGATCTTGCCCGTGGTGCGACAGGCCGTGATGGTCGACGCTCACGCCCGGCACCAGCGGCACGTCGCCGCGGCCTTGCACCGTGACGGCGATCACGCGGGTCGAATCGGTTTGCAAGGCGAGCGGCACCAGCTCGAGGATCAGCTTGATCCTGTTGATGAGATCGGCGTCGACTTTGCTATCGGTCGGCTGTTGGGCGTCGACCTTCGGCTTCGGCCGGCGAACCCACTCTTGCGACTTCGAGATCCGCAGCTCCATCTCGCGCACCGAGGTGAAGTATTCGTCGAGCTTGTCTTTATCGGCCGGCCCGACGCGGCGCTCGAGCCGCTTCGATTCGTCGGCCACGGCGTCGAGAATGCTCCGGCCTTGGCGTAGCTGCTCGCTCTGCGCTTCGATCTCGGCGGCCTTGCCGTCGAGGAACAACTTGGCGAACACCTTCGCCGGCGAATACTCGGCCGGAATACTGACGCCCGAGCGCGTAAACGATTGGCTGCTGGTGCCGGTGCTGCTCAAGACGAGCGACGGGTAGCGCGTTTCGTAGCCGAACTTCTCGGCCGCGAACTGGTCGAGGGAGATCGCATTGCGAAAGCCGCTGAGGCCGGGATTGCGGACGGCCGTGAGCCAGGTCATTTCGGAAGAGTGGCCGTTTGCGCCGGCTTGCTCGGGATGCGACATGCCGGAGAAGACGGTGAATTCCTTGCGATGATCCTTGAGGAGTTCGAGATACGGCGTCGGGGCATAGTCCGGGCCGGTCGTCGTCGGAAAGAGATACGGCGTGTGGATGCCCAGGTTCGTGCAGATCGTCACCATGCGCTTCGGCGCCGCAGCCGCGGCGGCACGCGCCGCGCGGAGCGTGACGGGGAGCATCGCATCGAGCGCGGGAAGCCCGAGGGCGATACCGCCGGCTCGAAGAAACATGCGCCGCGAGAGAGGCATAGTCATGACTTAAATTCCTAGTTGCAATATCTCCCTCTCCCATCGGGAGAGGGCCGGGGTGAGGGGCGTAGCTGCTTCTTACTCTCTAATTCAATCGACCTTCTTCGAAACTCGATCGACCGGACCCCTCATCCGGCCTTCGGCCACCTTCTCCCGCCGGGAGAAGGGTTTTATCACTGACCCCTGACCTCCGACCCCTGACCCCTTCCGCTCACTTCGTCTGAAACAATTCCGATTGCACGACTTCATGCACCAACGTGCGGAAGCCGTAGTTGCGTGAACGGGCGTTGTGCAGAATCTTTTCGACCGCTTCTCGATCCGCGAATTCGACCGTCGCGCCGGTGCCGTAGGCGAGCAAGTTGTTCGTGAGCGCGCGGGCCACTTGCTCGGTTTGCGTGAGCAGGTATTTCTTGAAGTCGTCGATGTTCTTAAACTTCGCGCCGTCGGGCAGGTCGCCGCTCGCGTCGACCGCCGGGCCGTGCTTATAGCCCACGTGCTTGCCGCGGAACAGTTCGACGACCTGGTCTCCTTTCCCTTGCGAACGATATCGCTCCCGCCAGCTGCCGATGACGTCGAAGTTTTCCAACGCGAAGCCCGGTGGATCGATCGTCCGATGGCAGGTGTTGCACGACTCGACGCTCCGATGCTTCGCCAACTGCTCGCGCACCGTCGTCGTGCCGCGCGTGTCGGGCTCGATCGAGCCGACATCGGCCGGCGGCGGAGCCGGGGGCTGCCCCAGGAGATGTTTCATCACCCATGCTCCGCGCAAGACGGGAGACGTGACGGTGCCGTTGGCCGTGACTTTCAAGATGCTCGCTTGCGTCAGAAGTCCGCCGCGATGCGAATCGGCCGGCAACTTCACTTTGCGGAATTGCTCTCCTTCGACCCCCGCGATCTTGTAGTGATCCGCCAGCCGGCGATTGATGATCGCGAAGTCGGAGTGGATGAAGTTCGCCACGCCGAGGTCTTCGCGTAGCACTTCCGTGAAGAAGTCTTCGGTCTCGCGAATCATCGAGATGCGGAGCAGCGGATCGTATTCGGGATACATCCGCGCGTCCGGCGCCGTGGCGTCGATGTTGCGCAACTCCAACCATTGGCCGACGAAATTCTCGGTGAAGGCCCGCGCCTTCGGGCTCGCGAGCAGGCGCTCGGTTTGCGCTCGCAACACGGCGGGTTGCGACAACTTCTTCGCCGCCGCGACCGCGATCAACTCGTCGTCCGGGAGCGAACTCCACAGGAAATACGACAGCCGCGCGGCGAGGGCATAGTCGTCGAGTCGGCCCGGATGTTCTTCGAGCATGAGGAACTGCGGCGCAACGAGAATGGCTCGCAGGCCGACGCGCACCGACTTGTCGAACGATTGCCCGGCGTCGAGCGCTTCATAGGAAAGCTTCAAGAACCGATCGATCTCGCCCGGCGCAAGCGGCCGGCGGAAGGCGCGCACGGCGAACGCGGTCAGCGCTTTCGCGGCGTCGGCGCGCGGGTCTTTCGACGCGATGTCGTAGCAAATGGCGCTCGGGTCCCATTTGCGTCGGTCGCCCGCGACATTCGTCTCGAAGGTCGCGCCGGGAAACAAAGCGGTGGTGCCGGCCGGCGGCCACGTATCGCCGAGCGGTCCTTCGAACTCGATCCACTCCATGCCGGTGCCCGAGCCGTTCCAGTTCTTCGCGCCGACGTTGTAGAGCCCCTTCTTCGTGTCGGGATCGGCTATCAGATCGGCCGGCGCGGGATAGAAATACTCGCTTGCTTCGAGCTTCGTCACGAAGTCGACTTCGCGCGAACCGGAGATCGGCATGTCGAAGTAGCCGACTAGCCGCGCCGAACCTTGGCGATAGTTGCCGGCGTAGAATTGCAAGATCGTCGGCTTCTGCGACTTATGCGAGAAGCCCGAAGCCCGGATACGATACAAGCCGGTTTGCGGAATACGCAGGCCGAAGATCTTCGTGATGTACGAAGCGTCGCCGAACATCACGATGCCGTTCGGAACTTCCAAACAGAGCGCGTGTTCCGAATCGAGGTTCTTCTTGACCCCTTCCTGCTCTTTGTAGATGAACCGCTGCACGAGCTTCTCGGGCTTGCGCGTCAGGCGGATGCCGAGGTCGAGCGCCGTGTCGGCCGCTTCCAAGTATTTTTCCAAGTGCAGCGGCGAGATCCGTAGCCCTTCGGCAACCGTGTCGAAGCCGCCGACGGCGTTTTCTTCGGGAAGGATTTCTTTGAGGGGGGCGTCGATGTCGAGCAGATGGTGCAACGTCTTTTCGTATTCGACGCGGTTCAAGCGGCGCATGCCGACGCGCCCTTCCTTCTCTCGGCGGGCTCGGCTCACATCGATGAGCGCCGCGCGGAGCGAGCCCAGCGACGCAGTCTGCAGCGCTGCCGGCGGACGGGCCTCGCCGACCGGCGGCATCTCTCCCTGATTCACCCGATCGAACACCTCGACCCATTGCGCGAAGTTTTTCGGATCGCTCGGGTTCCAAGTAAGCGACGACAGATCGAGCCCGCCGTCGGGCGTAGCCTTGTCGTGGCACGACGTGCAATTCGTGTCGATGAACCCCTTCATCGGCGACGGCGGAGCGGCACCGCGCGCGGCCGAAAGCAACGACATCGTGGCGACGTGTGTCGCGGCGACGAGCATCAAGCAGTTCGATATCAAACGCGCAAGCGGCATGGGCATCGCTACGGGACCAAGCGGTGGCGGAGCTACGGCGGAACCCGGTCGCCGAACCGGAAACAGCGATTATAACCGAGGCAGGCCGGAATTTCTCGCTGGGTTTTATACCGGTTTTGCCTCGCTAACGACTGCGGGTTAACGTTCGCCGAGGCTCGATATGCACCACGACGTCTTGAATCCGGAGGCCCGAGGCAAGCAGCCGGTCTTTCACCCGATGGGCGATCGTGTGCCCGGCGGTGACGCTGATCGCTCCGTCGACGTGAACATGAATATCCATAAACAAGCCGAGGCCGCTTTTGCGCACGCGCACCTTCTCGATCGCCTCGACCCCTTCGACGCCGGCCGCCGCCGAGCGGATCGCCTCTTGTATCTCGGCCGGCACCGTCGCATCCATGATCTCTTGCACGGCGGTGCGCAGCAGCAAGCCGCCGTTGAGCGCCATCACCGTGCAGGCGAGGAGCGCGGCCCAGGCGTCGGCGCTTTCGTAGCCCGGCCCGCAGAGCAGCGCGATCGAGATGCCGACCAATACCGCGGCCGAGGTGATCGCGTCGGAATGATGGTGCCAGGCGTCGACCTTGAGCGAAGTGCTTGCGAGATTCCGCCCGATGCCGGAAACGAACCGCGCGATGGCGATCTTCGCCACGATCGCCACGACCAAGACCGGCAGCGTGAACCAAGCCGGCGCGCGATGGGCCACGCGAATCTCGTGGATGCTCTGTACGGCGATCAGCCCGGCCGCGAGGAGCAAGCCCATCGCCGCGAGCATGCCGGCGATCGACTCCGCTTTGCCGTGTCCGTAGGGGTGCAAGTCGTCGGCCGGTCGGGCCGCGATACGCAGGCCGCTCCAGACGATCATCGAGGCGAGGATGTCGCCGGTCGATTCGATCCCGTCGGCGATCAGAGCGTAGGAGTTTCCCGCGATGCCGGCGACGATCTTCATCACGGCGAGCGCGACGTTGACGCCGATGCCGATCGTCACGGCCCGAAATCCGGAATCGATGGAATTCATGCTCGCAGTATACAACGCCGAGGCCGCGGCCGGGGCGAGCCGGCCACGGTGAACGGGCCATCGGTGAGCGGGTCTGCGGCAAACTCGACAGTAGGAATCGTTTCGTCCGATTACGAGCGATTTCCCTTGCCGCACGCCGGCACGCTTGCCGAACCGTGCGGCAACTCGCATAATCGAGTCCCTGCCATGTCGGGCCGATCATGCCGTAAGGAGAGTTCCCTTGCGTCGTCGGAAGTTCGCACCAGTCATCGCCGCCTTCCGAGAATCGAGCTATGGGTTCCCCACCGGAGCAGGTTAAAGCTTCGCAAGACCTGGAAATCAAAGATGCGCACGTCATCTTCCACACGGTTTGGGAATCGCTCGAAGAAGAAGTAGGGCACGAGAACCTGCGGTTTCCTAAGGAAATCATCTTGCTCGGCGGTGCGCCCGGCGCCGGAAAAGGAACGCAGACGCAGTTCATCATGCGGGCCCGAGGCCAGACCCGGCCGCCGATCGTCATCAGCGAGTTGCTCACTTCGCCCGAAGCGCAGAAGATCAAAGACCAAGGGAACATGGTCGGCGATAAGGAAGTGATCGGAATTCTCTTGCGCAAGTTGCTGCAACCGGAATTTCGCGACGGAGCCTTGCTCGACGGCTTTCCGCGCACGCGCGTGCAGGTGGAATGCTTGAAGCTGCTGGTCGACAAGATCAACCAGCTGCACAACGAGTTCGAGAACACGCCGCACGCGATGCACTTTCGCCGGCCGACGATCCACGCGATGGTGCTATTCGTCAGCGAACGGAGCAGCATCGAGCGACAGTTGGCGCGCGGCGTGAAGGTCGCGGCGCACAATCGCGAGGTCGAAGAGACCGGTGTCGGGAGAACCCTCGAACTCCGCCCGACCGACCTCAGCGAAGAGACCGCGCGCCGCCGCTATCGGGTCTTCAAAGAGCAAACGTGGGACGCGCTCCAATCGCTCAAGGATATCTATCACTACCACTTCATCAACGCCGAAGGGCCGATCGATGAAGTCGAAGAGAACATCCTCAAAGAGCTGCAATACCAAAGCTCGCTCGAACTCGAGCAGCGGACCTACGATCGGCTCGGCCCGTTGCCGCTGGCGGAAGAGATCATCCTGCACGCGCGGCAAGAGCTCGTGCGCCGGCTCGACAGCTACGAGCTCGAACACACGGCCCTCTTCGTCCGCACGGTCGAGATCATCAAATCGAAATTCATTCCGATCATCGCGCGGCACGCGCTGTCGGGCCGTGCGGTCGTCAATTCGGAAGATCCGATCTTCGAGGATCCGCTGGTGCTCAGCATGCTGATCGACATCTTCTCGGAGCGCGGTTTTCACGCCGTCGTGGATAAGAACATCCAAGAAATCCCCGAACGCATCGACCTGAAGACGGGCCAGATCCACCGCCGACTGAAGACGGTGTACCGCATCCAAATCTACTTCAAAGGGTCGGAAATCCGCCGCGGGTAGGGCGAAAGTAGCAGGCACGTTCCACGTGCCGTCAGCCACGTGCGCCGTTCGAGCTAAGTGCAGCAATGCAACGCAAGTAGCCTCCGTTCAATAGCCCCGGATGCATATCCGGGGCCGCACGGTGACGATCGTTCCCTATCGTTCGTGGCAACGGCACGCGGAGCGTGCCTGCAACGTTGTAGGCACGCTCCGCGTGCCGTAACCTCATGCGTCGTTCTCTAACGAAGCCGCTGTGGTTGTGTGAAGTCGTCTGTGGCGGACGGCACGTGGAACGTGCCTGCTACTTTGGCCCAATTCTTCGCGTTGAAGTTCGCCGCGCGTCGTGCGATGTTGAACCGCGTGAGGAGACGAGACTCCGACCTCCGGTAGGTTTCGACACGTTGCTGGTCTATGTGAGACAAGTGACGACGAATTGCGATGGGGAATTTTTAGCTTCGGCCGCGCCGCTTGTCGCCGTCGGGGCTGGAATGAATCGAGCGCTAAGCTCGGTCCCGCGCGACGATGGTCGATCGAACGATTGTTGTGAAGACGATCGCTTGATGTCTCTTTCCGGCCTGCGGTGCGTGAAGGTTTGCTTCGGCGAATGATCACGCATCGCGATCCTCGGTCGTTGCGCGTTCGTGGATGAAACGCAAAACGACAACCAACGCGGATCGAATTTGCACGACGTTCTCTGCGAGGTTGCAACATCGCAGAGAACGCTTCGCTGCCTTGGGTGTCGTCCGGTGCGTCGTCGCGCGAGCCAGCCTTGCTTCCCGCGAAGCAAGCCGGTTCGGGCGGAATGCTCTGCGCAGAGAATCGTTTGACAAGATGCCCGGCCCGCTCGGGCGACGACGCACGAATGTTTTTTCAAGTCGCAAGCAAGCGCGATCACGGCCGTGCTTTGTTTAAGTAGCAGGCACGTTCCACGTTCCGTCCGCCACGAACGATACGGAACGATCGTTGCGGTGTGGCCCCGGATATGCATCCGGGGCTATTGAACGGAGCTGGACGTGTCGCGATCGTACGTCGCGCTCGAACGACGCACGTGGCTACGGCACGTGGAACGTGCCTGCTACTTTGGCTGCGCTTTACCAATCGAAATGAAATGTGCGGCTCAGGCTTCTTAACCAGCGCGACCCGAGCGGCTTCGGCGCCACGCGAACTCGGGCCGTGCCGCGCCAGCCTTGGCGGAACCGTCCTTCCGGATCGTCGAGATCGACGCGTACCAAATACGACGTCGAAGCCGGCGCTTCCGTCGTGCCCGACTCCGCTTTGGTCGCTAACTCGCCGCCCGATTTATTCGAGAGCCGGCGCGGGCTTTCGCGCAGTTCGCCGAGCGCGATCTCGGCGACCGTGCCATGCAGCGTTTCCTCGGGAAGTGCGTCGAGCAGAATTTCGACGCGATCGTTCGGGCGGACGAAGTCGACGTCTTCTTGATCCAACACGATCGCGGCTTGCCAACGGTGCGGATCGCCCACGCTCCCCAGCGGCGTGCCGACTTCCAACGTACCGCCGAGATTCGTCGGATCGAGCGGCCGACCGGTCCACGCGGCGAGCTCGTCCGGCGAATGCGAGCTCGGCTGCGCGGGAGGAGGATACAAAGTCCCTGCGCGGTGAGCGACGGGGACGAGCCGGTCGCGGTCTTGCCGCTTGTCGCGCAGCTGTTGCTCGATCGAGGCCAACAGCTTCTCCGATTGCGGAATCGAGCCCGACGCGCCGGCGTTGTCGAACGCTTCGCGCTTCAATGTCGCCAGGTCGATGCGCAAGCGTTCGCATTTCGCGGAGAGTCGTTCGATGTCGAGCTCGAGCTCGTGGTTTTCGAGTCGCACGATCGGCGCGCCGGCTGCGAGGCGGGAACCGTAGCTCGCCGGCAGCGCCGCGATCCGGCCGGGAATCTCGACGTACAACTGCTCGGCGTTCTTCAACTGCAACTCCATCGGCCCCAACACGGAGTGCCGAACGGGCACGAAGAAGATCAACGCCAATAGTAGAAAGGAGGCGGCGGCGATCAGTGTGATGCGAGCGGGCTTCATACGGTCACGTTTCGTCGCGGCGGGAAGCATTTGTCGAAGATAGAGGATCGTGGCCGTTGCGATCGATCCGATCATGACTATTCCGACGGCTCGCGACAAGTTCTCCAAGCGATAAGGACGCGCCGCCGCAACGAGCATCAGCACGATCGCGATCGTCAGGCCCCAACGATAAAGGGTCGAAGCCACGGCATAGAGCAAGTACCAACGCTGCCGCCCGAGCGGCGCCAGCGGATCGAGCGGCGCGTCTTTTCCGAAGAGAGCTCGCAGTAATAGTTGACGGAAGGCCGACGCCGAGCGCTGCGACAGGTTCGGCACTTCAACGAGGTCGCTGAGAATATAGTAGCCGTCGTATCGCATGAGGGGGTTGCCGTTGAAGAACAATGTCCCGACCGACGCGACGACGATCACCGTCAGGCAAACACGACTTAACAAGCCCGGCTCGGCGGTCGACCAGATCAGCGCGGCGATCGCGGCGAGGATAAACTCGAAGTACATTCCGGCCGCTGCCACGGCGATTCTTTTCCAACGGCTTTGGAAGCGCCAAGCGTCCGTCACATCGCAATATAAACAGGGAGTGAAGATCAACAGCATCACTCCCAAGTCGCGACATTCGCCGCCGAAGCGTCGGCAAGCGAGACCGTGCCCGAATTCATGCAGCACCTTCACGCCCGCGAGCACGGCTCCGACGAACAACACGTTGCTCGGCGTGAACAGTTCTTGCGCGTGGGGCAATTGCGAGGTGAACTTCGTCCATTGCAAAGCGAGCGCAACCGCGGCTGCGACGAACAGGAGAGCAGCCGCGGCCGCGGCAAGCGGCGAGAAGATCCACCGCGCGAACGGCAGCAGCAGGTCGAACGGGCCGGTCGGATCGACGACGGAGAAGCGCAACGACAGCGGGTTCATCCACCGCGACCAAAACGAACGGAACCGGCGCTTGCTCCGGCGCTCGACGAGCACGTCTCCTTGGCCCGAACTGTCCGAGATGAGGAAGTCGAGCTGATGCAACGACGACACGAACCGCGAGACCTCGTCGGGTCGAATGCGCTGCGGCGCGAAGCGGGCCTCGAACAAGTCGACCAGCTCCGCGATGCCCGTTCGGCCGTCGAGCGCGGTCAGAATCAGATACTCGAACTCGCGCAGGCGCGCGAAGCGCAAGGTCAGCGGATCTTTGATGATCCAGTAAAGCTCCGTGCCGATCGTCTGCTCGACGATGATGAGATCGCGTCGACATCGCAAATGCAGCGGGCGTTCGTAAGTGCGGCCGACGGTCGACATGGACGAAGCCGAGGAAGAGGAGCGCGCCGAACGAAGATGAATAGATTAGAACCAGCGGAACAGAACTTTGGCCCGAATGAAATCCAGCACGTCGCGAGTCCAGACGTAAGCCGTCGAGCGGCGTCCGCAATGGACATGCGCGGCCGCTTCCGCGCCGGGTCGGCGTTGCGGAAGATCTTCGGTGCGGATCGCGGCGCGCACCAACACGACGTTCCCTTCCTCACCGTGCAAGTCGGCCGAGTTTTGAATTTCGACCACCTTCGCCTCGCGCACCAAGCTCGGATCGACCGCCGGGCTATAGGTCACGCGCAGCGGCTCGGCCGAGGCCCGCGCTGCGTCGACGATCCGGCCGCTCCGATCGTCGGGCACGTTGAGCTCGAGTTCCCACGGGCCATCGACCGCCGCGACCGTGAGCAATTGCTGCCCTTGGCGCACCGGTCTGCCATGCAGCAGATCGTCGGCATTCCAAGTCGTGATTTCGCCTTCGATCGGGCTCGCGATCACGAGCTCCGAGCGCTTCGTGCCGTAAAGTTGCAGTTGCCGATCGAACGAAGCGATCTCTTCGCGCAGCCGATTCCGTTCGCCCGAGAGCCGCGCTCGCTCGGCGGCGGGGAGTTGCTCGGTGCCGTTGAACAGGGCCCGCTCGGCAGCCAGCGATTGCTCGAAGGCGGAGGTGCGCCGACCTTGGAGCTCGGCCGTAGCGATCTCAAGATCGGTATTTTGCAGCTCGATCAACGCTTGGCCTGCGCGCACGTGATCGCCGTGCTTCACCAACAGTTTCCGAATCACACCGTCGAGCGGAGCGAAGACGCGCCGCTGTTCGACCGGCTGCAAGTGTCCGCGACAGTAGGTCGTGAACTCGCTCGTCGTGAACAACAGCGCGCCGCAGCCGGCGGCTACGAGCGCGACGATCGCGGCCGTTCGCAACACCTTGCCGGGTCCGAAGCACGCTTGCCAACACGCTCCCAAACAGCGCCAGACCGGCAACAAGAACAACGAGTAATACTGTCGCGAGCTGCGGAGCGCCGCGGTCGCGGAGCGCGCGAGCAGTTCGATTCTTGCCGCTTCCTCGGCGATCGGCGTGCTCTCGCCGAAGTATTCGACGATCAGTGCCCCGAGCCATTCCCCTTGCGAAACGGTCGCTTGCCTTTCCCGCTCCTGCTCTGGCAACGTCGGCAGGGCGATGAGCGGGACGAAGACGAAGCGTTTGACGAAATGCTCGTCGACGTAGCGGGCCAGCGCGGCGGCGAACGAGGCGTCGCACTTCGCGGTGGGATTCGGATACGTGATCGTGTCGCGAAACGGCGCGCAGGTCGTGGCGAGTTCGCGCAACGCGCGCACGGCGCCGGCGCGTCGGGCCAGCTCGGTCTGTCCGCTCACTGCGGCGACGTGAAACTTTCGGCCCCGGCGAATCAGCACCGCCAAGCGATCGGAGCCGAGGAACAATCGCCCGTCGTTCGCAATCGTGGCGGTCGTCGATTTCAGATCGAGCGACTGCCGGAGCGCTCCGGTCAGCGCGAGCTCGCGATCTTTCCGTTCGCTGCTGCGCAACGCCTCACGACGATCGTGCAGCAAATGAAAGCGCTCGACCGATTCGCTCGCTTCGACGACGAACTTCGCGCAACCTTGCCGAGCCGCCGCGCTGGCGACGGCAAATACGACGACGACCGCGCCGCGCAATTCGCCGGCGACCGACAACGGACACCAGACCTCGGAGCATGCTTCGGCCGATTCCGCAGCGGGCTCCGCGAGCGCGAGGATCGGCTGGCCCGAGCGGCGCAGTTCTTCGAGCCGCTCGGTGGGCAATTCGGGCAGGCCGTCGGCTCGGCCGGCTGCGGCGATCGGTTCCCATATCCCTTGCCGGTTGATCGTCCAACAGCGTCCGGCCAGGGCCGAGGTCGAGCTGCAGAGGGTTGTGAGCCACTCGACATAGAAGGTGCGTGCATCGATGTCTCGTTCCGCAATGCCGCGCAACGACAGCAGCACCGCCGGCAGTTTTCCCGGCGTTGGCTCCGGTGCGACGGCGGTAAAGGGGACCGACATGCGTGGTCGCGGCAGTGGGGAACGGAAAAGCGAAACGCCGAAGCCGGAATTGTAACCGGTTCGAGATTCTGCGACGACGCCGCTTCGGCCGGTCCCGTGCTGCCGCACGGCGGCGAGGCAGGGAGTTGCCTAATCGTTACAACGAATAGACTCAGAATTGGTTCCGGAAACGCCGAAGCAAAAAGGAGAGTCGCCTCGCGACGGCCAAGCATGCGCTTCGCATGCGTGGAACTCGGGCGATCCGGGGTATTCGAGGATGAGGATCGAATCCACTTTGCGCAAGACGATCGGCCGTGCGTTCGCGCACGCGCTCTTGGTGCCGGCACTCGCACTCACGACGGCAAGCGCCGGCGGCGCGGAACGAGAACTCGGCTCGCCGTCGAACGCCGACTTCGTTCCGTACGCGCCGCCACAAGAAGCGTTGTCGTCGGGCACTCCTTACGCTCTCACGACGGCTCCCATGTCTACGGCGCCGGCGGCACCGAAGAACCAGCTTCGCCCGATCTCGGAAGTCGTGATCGACACGAGCTTGCCCGGCGGCGGCGCGATGCCGACCGACGGGGCGAACGACCGACATGCCACGGCCGATGTCGGCCCGGAGTGGATCGACACGCGACCTTGGATGACGTACGAGTTTGCTTGGGCGGCGTCGGGCCTCGCGCATCGGCCTTCCTACTTGGAAGACCTGAATCTGGAGCGCTACGGCAACTCGGCTTGTCCGGTGTTTCAGCCGGTGATCTCCGGAGCGCGGTTCTTCGCTTCGGTGCCGCTGATCCCTTATCAGATGGTGGTGCATCGTCCGCGCGAGTGCATCTATATGCTCGGCTATTGCCGGCCCGGTTCGCCGGCGCCGAACCTCGGGTATCGACCACCGTTGCGGCTCGATGCCGCGGCCGTCGAAGCGGCGGCGATCACCGGCGCGGTCTTCATCATTCCGTAGCGCCTCGCGCACGGTTTTACGAACGCATCTTCGGCTGTCGCCGGCATTGCCTGCGCACGCGATTTCCGGCGCGCGCGTTTTCCACTAATGATTGGGGGGATGCCGTCCGATAGTTATGACGATTGGCAAACTTTAACGCTTGTAACGATTACTTAAACTGGAGCGTCGCTCTTCGACCGCTGCTGCCCGGCAGCCATGCGAATCAAGAGCGGCTTCGGCCCCGCATGATGCGACCCTATCGGACGCAACTCGCTATCGTCGTTTCGTTAGCCGTGCTCTGCGCCGGCTGCGGGCGGCAGAGTTGGTCCGGGCGCGAGGCTCCGTTCAACCAGTTCAATCGAGTCGCGACGACGATCGAATACCCGAACGTCGTCGAGCCGCAAGTGAGCGAAGCGCTCGCCACGCCGCCGCCGCATAAGATCGATTCGCCGATCTTTCAAGAGTATTGGGACATCACGCTGCAAGAGGCGATTCAAAGCGCCCTGTGGAACAGCCAAGTGCTGCGCGATCTCGGCGGTACCGTCGTCACCAACCCGACCGGAAGCCGCACGATCTACGAGGCGGCGATTCGCGAAAGCGATCCGCGCTACGGAGTCGAAGGAGCGCTCAGCGCGTTCGATGCGCAACTTTCGCAGAGCGTGTTTTGGTCGAAGAACGATCGGGCGCTGAACAACGTGTTTCTCGGCACCGGCACGACCCTCTTCCACGGCGATACCGGGACCTTTCAAACGCAGCTCTCGAAAGTCGCCGCGACCGGTACGCAGTTCGCCGTGCGCAACAACACGAACTACGAAGCGAACAACGTCCCGTCGAATACTTTTCCCAGCGCGTGGGACACGAACGTCGAGGCCGAGTTTCGGCATCCGTTGTTGCAAGGCGGAGGCATCGAATTCAATCGGATCGCCGGCCCGAGCGCCACGCCGGGTCTGTTTCTAACCAACGGCGTGCTGATCGCGCGGATCAACACGGACATCAGCATCGCCGACTTCGAAGCTTCGTTGCGCAACGCCGTGAGCGAAATCGAAAACGCGTATTGGGATCTGTACTTCGCCTATCGCGATCTCGACGCGAAGATCGCGGCGCGCAACGGCGCACTCGAACACTGGCGCTCGATCCATGCGAAGTACGTCGCCAACACGCCGGGCGGCGAAGCGGGCAAGGAAGCGCTCGCCCGAGAGCAGTTCTTCATGCTGCAAGCCGCGGTCGAAGACGCGCAGAGCGGTTCGCCGGGGCGCGGCTCGTTGTCGGGCAGCGGAAGCGGCGGCGGCGTGTTTCGCGGAGCCGGCGGCGTGTTCGCCGCCGAACGACGTCTGCGCGCGCTGATCGGCAACCTCACGCAAAGTCAGCGCTTGCTTCGGCCGATCGACGAGCCGCCGAACGCGGAGATCGTTTACGATTGGCAAGAGATTCTTTATGAAGCGCTGGCGACGCGCGTCGAGCTGCGCCGCCAGAAGTGGCTCGTCCGTCGTCGCGAGTTGGAACTCGTCGCGGCCCGCAACTTTCTGTTGCCTCGGCTCGATGCGATCGGCAAATATCGTTGGCGCGGGTTCGGCAACGATCTCTTGGCCTACGGCAACCAACCGCAGTTCGCCGACGCCGTGGGAAATATGTTCGACGGCAATTTCCAAGAATGGCAACTCGGGATGCAGCTGCAAGCGCCGCTCGGATTCCGGCAAGGCTTCTCGGCCGTAAGAAACGCCGAGCTGCAACTGTCGCGCGAGCGGGCCGTGCTCCGCGATCAAGAGCGCCAGATCGCGCATGATCTTTCCACCGCGGTCGGCGATGTCGATCGGACGTTCACTCTCGTGCGCACGCACTACAACCGCCGTACGGCTGCGGCGCAGCAAGTCGACGCCGCGCGCGCCGCTTACGAAGCCGATGCGACGAGCACGGCCGAGCTCTCCGATTCGCGTCGTCGCTTGGCCGATGCCGATGCCGCTTACTATCGCGCGCTGTGCGACTACGCCATCGCGCTGAAGAACGTTCACTTCGAGCGCGGCACGCTGCTGAAGCACAATCAGATTGCGATGGCCGAAGGGCCGTGGCCCGAGAAGGCCTACGGCGACGCGCGGAGCCATGAAGCCGATCGGCGTCGAGCCGTGGAGTTGAACTACACGTTCAATCGTCCGACGATCGTATCGCAAGGTCGACCGCAGCTGCCTGCGGAAGCGGGAGAGCTGGTTCTCGAACCGGGAGCGACCGTGATCTCGGAAAGTGTTACTTCAGGAACGGCTACTCCGGGAACTGCGGCTTCAGGAATGGGCACTTCGCCGAACGGCGCGCCGGTGCCGACCGAGCAGGTTCCGCTTCCGACGACGATGCCTGCTGCTCCGCCCGTGCCGATGAATCTGCCTCCTGGTCCGACGTTCCCGCGTTCGCCGCTTCCTTAATAGCCGTTGCTTAACGAAGTCTCGGCTACTTGCCGGGGAGCCGCCAGACAGGATCGCGGTCGGCGTCCGGGTTCACCAGGCACGTCACCGCGCGCGACAGCAATTGCAGGCTCGGTCCGTCTTCGGCGAACATCGTGAACAACTGTCCGAGCTCGCGCGACGACTGCATGAAATCTTGCGACTCGAATAGATAGAGCGCATGTTCGTAGCGCGTCTTAAGCTTCTGCCAGCTCTCGGGCGGGTCGACGAAGATCTCGAACAGATCGACCGGCCGTTCGATGTTGATGACTTTCACGCGGCACAGCCTGCGCGAGCGAAACTCTTCGCCGAGTTGTGCCATCGTCGAATCGGTGACGATCAGATCCGTGCGCAAGTATTTCGTCGCTCCGCGCACGCGGCTGGCGAGATTCACGTCGGGCCCGAGCGCGCCGTATTTGAAGCGCTGATCGGAGCCGGTGTTGCCGACGCGGCTGGTGCCGGAGTTGATGCCGATCGAGAGTTGGGTGCGTTGCGCGATGATCGCCTGCCAACGTTCGTCGATCGAGGCCATCGCCCGCGACATCGCCACGGCCGCGCGGCACGCGCGCATCGCATGGTCGGGCTGGTGCTTCGGCGCACCGAACATCGCGAACAATTCATCGCCGATGAAGTCGATCACGACTCCGCCATGCTGCAGCACACACTCGGAAAGAACCGTCAAGACGTCGTTCATCCAGCGCATCGTGGCCTGCGCGCCGAGGCGCTCCGTGATCGTGCTGAAGGCTTTGACGTCGGCGAAGAGGAGCGTTACCTCGGTGTCTTTCCCTTCGAGCAGCTTGGCGTTCGACATCAATTCGTCGGCCAATTCCTTGGTGAAGAACGTCTCGAGCATCTTATGCGCGGCGGCGGCTTCTTCTTCGATCTCCAGCCGCGCGATGCCGTTGGCGACTCCGCCGGCCAGCAGCTTCACGGCCAGGAGCTCATAGACGGAAGTTTTCGTCGCGCCGACGCTGCGACGTTCGCCGTAGAGCGCGCCTTTGATTACGCCGTCGCGACTGATGATCGGCGCGGCGATGAGTTGCCGAATCCCCGTAACGCTGTTCAGCATGTCCGCTTCGTTGCCGAAGATCTCGCCGATCGCGGTCATCGTCTCTTCCATGTGCTTGAGCATGCTGCGGCTCGGCGTCCACGATTCGCGCGCGTTTTCCGACTGCGGCGGATAGCAGCAATGCATCACCCATTGGTCGTCGACCTTCATCAGCACGGCCCCGTGATCGAGACCCGCCAGCTCGACGAGCGCGCGGGCCGCTTGCTCGTAGAACTGTGTTTTGCCCGTCGCGCTTTGCAGCACTTCGAGCACCGCTTCCAACCAGCGGCCGAGATTTTCCAACTCGCCGGTCGGGAGCGGAGCGATCGCCGGAATGGTCGTGATGCGCGTGCCGGAAAGCTTCGAGCGAGGCGCGAAGCTGCGATAGGTCAGGCTCTCGAAAATCTCCTTGGCTTCGCCCGAGACTTGGATCGAGATGTCGCACAGTTGCAACGTGATGGGAAGTCGATATTCCCCGGTCTGCTGCGTCGCGAGCGACTCATGTCCTTGAATACCGATCGGGTTCTGCGGGCCGATGTTCGTCACGCGGATCATCGACGGCCCGGTGCATTCGAGGCGCAGGTGCCGGCGATGGATGTGGGTCTCTTCGTTGCCTCGGCAGAGGACGAATCGCAGCCGGCCTTCGGCCCTGATCTTCGCGAAGATCGGTTCGACTTCACCGGCGCGCGGCTGGTTCTGCCGGCCGAGCTCGACCGGCTCGTCGAAAACTTCGCGAGGATGAAGCGGTACGTCGAGCCGTGAGACTACGACATAGAACTTGTCGGCGATGCTGCACCTCGGAAAGTCTCGTTCGACGGATCGAACCGGATCGGGTAAGCGCTCGATTCTATTCATGTCGGCGCAGAAAACGAGCCCGACGATGGTCCTCGGAGCCGATGGGGTTGTCGCTCGGGAACAAACTTAAATGTAAATTTCCCGAATTTTATCCGTTCGGCGGCAAATTCAATCAGCTAGCGGTGATGGTTTTAGCCGATTAAGATGACGCGCTGCATCGTCGGAACAGACTTGGAACGAACCGGTTCCGGCCTCGAATGGAGCGTTCGGCGTCCAGCGAGGCCGCGAGTTTTCGCACGTCCTTATCCCGGAGCAAAACATGGCGCGGTCGTCGTACCTGCCGTTGATTGTTGCTTCGGCGGCCGGCGCGGCGTTCGTCATGGCCGTGGGAGCCATCTGGGCGCAAACTCCGGCCGGCGATGCGACTTCGCAGAAGACCGCTCCCGAAACTCTGCCGATCATTCAACTGGAGCCGAACAAGTCGGCCGGCGAAGACCGCTCCGACGGGCCGCGCACTCCCGACGATCTCCGCTTCATCGGCGTCAGCTCCTGCGCGGCGAGCGGGTGCCACGGCGGCACGAAGGTCGATCTCAGCTACGCGCAGACCGACTCGCTCTGGTGGCGCAGCGCGTATGTCGTCTGGGCGACGGCCGATCCGCATGCCCGCGCGTATCAGACGTTGCGCGGCAGCGCGGCGGCGTCGATCGTGAGAAAGTTAGATCGTCTTCCCGCCGATCGACCGGTCGCCCCTTACCACGACCGGCGCTGCGTCAGTTGCCACGCGACGACGTATCCTCAAGAAGATCACGACGCGACCGTCGCGGCGAACGCGCAGGCCGATCCTCGCGCAGCGGCGCGAGAGTCGGCGCGCTGGTCGCAAGCGACCGACGGCGTGAGTTGCGAGTCGTGCCACGGCGGCGCGCGTAAATGGCTCGGCGAACATTTCTTACTGCGCACGAACCCCGCCTCGCCGACATCCGCCGACGACGCCCAGCAAGAAAAACACCGCCTCGCCGAGCTCGGCATGCTCGACACCGACAACCTCGCCGTGCAGGCGCAAACGTGCGTCCGCTGCCATGTCGGCGAGCGGAGCGGCTCCGACGTTCGGGACATGAACCACGACATGATCGCCGCCGGACACCCGGCGTTGAATTTCGAGTTCGCGGCCTATAAGGCCCGCATGCCGCGTCACTGGTCGCTGCCGCAAGAGCCGGTCGCGCGAGCCGACCGCGAGCGGCGCAGCTGGGCCGTCGGCCAACTCGTTTCCGCAGCGGCTGCTTTGCGCTTGTCGGCCGAGCGGGCTGCGGCGAATCTCGATTTGCAGCCGGGTGCGGCGCATGCCCCTTGGCCGGAGTTCTCGGAGTTCGCCTGCTTCCGTTGTCATCATGCGCTGCGCAGCGGCGCGAACGCAGAGCCGACCGCGCAACAAAACTCGGCCCTTGCTCGAGCGAAAGGGTCCGACGCACCGCTCGGCCGGCAGCTATGGGGGACCTGGAACTCTTGGCACACGACGCAATCGCTCGGCTTGAAAGAGAATCCCGAGACGGCGGAACTGCGCGCCTTGCTCCGGCAAGCGTCGAACCCTTTCGTTGCGGAAACGGAACTGCGCGAGCTGAGCCGAACGATGCGCACCTGCGCGACGAAAATCGAAGCCGCCGCCGAAGCGCTCGGCAATGCGCCGGCAGATGTCTCGCGAGAGCAACTCGCGCAAACACTCGCCGACGTCGCGCAAGCAGCCGCAACGGGCACGCTCTCCTGGGACGAAGCGACGCAAGCCTATTTGGGGGCCGTCGCGCTGTATCGGGCGCAGCGCGCCGTCGCCGGGCTTCCGCTCGATAAGGCCGACGACGAAGCAGGCCGAATTCTCAAGCAACTCTTCAACGCGCTCCGCTTCGATCAGCCGGGCGAGCGGCGCTTCAACAGCCCGACGACTTACGATCGAGAGCTCGTGCAAGGGCTCTTCGAGAAGCTTTCGGCCTCCGCTCGGAAGGGGGCTTAGTCGTGTTCAAGCCGTCGCGCTTTTTTTCGATCATGCTTACGGCGGCACTCGCGTGCTGTGGGCTTAGCGCTGCGGTCGCGCCGTCGGCATCGGCTGCGGAGCCCGCGAAGAAAGCGTTCGATCCGAAGTATCTCGCGACCCCCAACGGAGCCGCGACGTTTTTGGATCCGCAGGTGAGTTGCTTCAGTTGCCATCAGGCGACCGATCCGAATCAGGCCGAGATGTACAAGGAGCGCGGGACTCTGAAGCGCGTCACGTTGGTCGAAACGGCCCGTTGGCGCGAGCTCGATTTCCATAGCCAAGCCGCGAACTCGCTGACGACGCCGCGCGCGAAGGTGATGGGAGAGTTGCTCGGATACGATGTGGCGAAGAGTACCCGCTGCTTGAATTGCCACAGCGGCCATCAGCGGATCACGGAGCGCGCAGCGCAACCGCCGGAGCTCTCGGCTCCACGCGATGCGCTGACGAAGCACGGAGTGAGTTGCCAAGCTTGCCACGGCCCGGCGCAGAATTGGGAGACGGCGCATCGGGCCGCTAACGAGAAAGACGACAACTGGTGGAAGAAGAGCAGCGACGATAAATACGCCCTCGGCTTGCTCGACATTCGCCATCCGAGGTCGCGGGCCCAGATTTGCCTCTCGTGCCATTTGGGAAGCAGCAGCGAAGGGAAGATCCTCACGCACGATATGTACGCTGCCGGTCATCCGCCGCTACAGAACTTCGAGGTCGAGACATTCGCCGCCGCGATGCCTTATCACGGCCTCTTGCTCGAAGAGAAGATCAAGAGCTCGCCCGAGTCGCACCAAGATTGGTATCGCGCCGAGGATTTCTATCGGACGCGCTCGGTGTTCACCTCCGCGATCGTCGCGCTGCGCATGCAAGTGCAACTGATTCTCGACGAAGCCACCTGGGCTGCGCAGCCGGCCGCCGGAGCGAAACCTGCCGGCGACGTGCATCGCGCTCAATGGCCCGAGCTGGCGTTCTTCAATTGCGCGTCGTGCCATCATGAGCTCGCCGCCGACAGACCGAGCCGCGATCGATCGCCGTCGGCCGCGCCTGGTCGACCGATGTTGCGCGAGTGGCCGACCACGTTGTATGAAGTCGCGATGCGCGGGACGGGCCTCGAGCGCAACGCCGAGCCGGTGTTGAAGCCGCTGCAAGAGGCCTTGAGCCGCAACCCGTTCGGGCGAGCGCAGGAAGTGCGCGCAGCGGCCGCAACGGTCGCGGCTCGGCTCGATGCCGACCTCGCGGCGTTCGAGAGTCGTCCGCTCGATCGGGCCGCGGCGGTCAAGTATCTCGATGCGATCTGCGCCGTCGGGCTGAGTCGGCCGATCGACTATGAAGAGGCTCGGCAACTCGCGTGGTCGGCGAAGACCATCGTGCGCGAGTTGAAGGGCTCGGCTTCCGGCACCTCGGTCCCTTCCACGGCGACGCTGGAACGGATCGAGCGGGCAGTCGGGGCGTTCGACGCCGATTTATGCCTGGAGTTTCCGGTTAAGCAAGCGAAACCGAAAGGCCCGGACGTTCCTAAGCCGACTCCGATTCCGTATAGTGCGGCATTGTTCGGCTTAGGGAGCCAATCGCTCGACGCGGCATTCCGGTTCGACGAACCGTCGTTTCGCCGGCGCTTGGCGGAGCTCCAAGCGGCCCTCGCGCCGGCTCCGTAAGCGGAAGCGGTTCGTGGTTGCGTCTTGAAAGTTTGCCGCTCGGCCGCAGGTCCGCCATCTCGAGGCCATTATGAATCCCGGTCGTTACGCTTCGCTCGCGGCAGGGGGCTCGGAAGCAGAGCCGTTCGTGCGGCAATCGTTTCAGCTGCTCGAGGCCGACTTTCGACAGTTCGCCTTGGCGGCGCTGGCCGACTGGCAGCGGCATGAGCTCGCGGCTGACGAACTGTTCCCCGCGGTCGCCGCCTTGCAGCGTCCGTCGTGGGGGAGTTGGAACGGCCTCGTCGCGGCCTTGCGCGAGGCCCGCAAGAATATTCTGCGCGGCGGCGAGCAGGCGCAGCGGACGAAGCTCGAAGCGGCGGCGACTTTGCGCGGCGTGCTCGATCTGTTCGACGAGCGGCTCGCCGACGATACGGTCGCCGCGCTCGAAGCCTTGGCTCGCCTCACGCGCACCACAGTCCCTGCGCGTCCGCGCGTGGCGTTCTTGCTGACGCTGCCGATCGCGCTGCGCAATCGCGTGGTCCACGACATGCCGACCGAGCCGTCGTGGTGGAACGCGGCGGCGGCGGCGATGCGGCCGATCGTCGACTACCACGCCGCGCATGAGCTGGGGACGAAGCTGATCGCCGAGGCGGGATATCCCGAGCCGTGGTTCTTGCTCCAAAACGACAAGCCGTGGGCGTTCAACGGTATCGAGCGCGACTCGTCCGTGATCTATGTTTCGCCGACCGGCGAATCGCTCTTCTCGGCGGAGCGCACCTCGGCCGTGATGCAAGCCTTTGCGGGCCTGCTCGGCAAAACGGAAACGCAAGAGACCGACTTCCGCCGCTTGATCTCGCAATCGGCTCCCGAGGATGTGCGCGGCGTATTGATGGGCGATTTCCTCGTCGGTCGTCCGGCGGGCGCGGGAGGTTTCGCCACGGTTCACGTCGGCCGGCAACTCAGTACGGGGCGCAAGGTCGCGGTGAAGATTCTGCACGACGGGATGCCCGAGGAAGCGAAGCTCCGCTTCCAGCACGAAGCGCGCGTCTTATCGCAACTCAAGCATCCGCACGTCGTCGTGGTCTATGGGTCGGGCGAGGAGTCGTGGTCGGCACCGCGGGCGTTCAGCCTTTCCGACGAACCGTGGTTCCAGAAGTTCTCGAAGACTGCGCCGGTGAAGTCGTATATCGCGATGGAGTGGATTGCCGGAAAAACGGTCGACGACTTCATCCGCGCTTCCGGCGGCGATCAACCCTCGGAACGAACCGTCGCCGAATGGTTTCGCCAAGCGGCCTCGGCGCTGGGGGCCGCGCATCTGACGGGCATCGTGCATCGCGACGTGAAGCCGAGCAACCTGATGGTGACCGACGAAGGCCAGATCAAACTGATGGACTTCGGCATCGCCCGGTCGCAGTCGGAAGCCGGCGCTTTGATGACGGCGACCGGCCAAGGGCTCGGCACGCCGGCTTATATGTCGCCCGAGCAGATTCGCGCGTCGGATGCCGAAGGGGAGGTCGGTCCGGCGACGGATATCTATTCGTTGTGCGCGACGTTCTACGAACTCTTCACGAAGCGCCGGCTCTACGATCACGACTCGGAAAGCCCCGAGACGATCCGCACCAGCAAATTACAGGGACGTCCACCGCAGCTGCCGCGGGCGCATGTGCGCGGCTTGCCGTGGGAGCTCGAAGCGATCTTACTCGGCGGCTTGGAGCACGAAATCGCCGATCGTTACCGCTCGATGGCCGATCTCGAACGAGACCTCACGCGCTACCTGCACGACGAGCCGATCGAATATCGAAGGCCGTCGTTCCTGCGGCGCATGCAACTGGCTTATCGGCGCAATCGGGCCGTGGCGAACGTCGTCGCCGGCGCGCTCTTGCTGCTCGTCGCCGGCACCGGGATGTATGTGCGCGATTTGAGCATCGAACGAGCCAAGGCCGAAGAAAGTTTTCGGAATGCTCGCGGCGCGGTCGACGAGCTCTTCACGCGCGTCAGCGAAGAGACGTTGTTGAACGAGCCCGGTATGCAGGAGCTGCGCAAAGATCTGCTGCGTAAGACGCAGAGCTACTACCGAAAGTTCTTGCAGCAGCGCGCCGACGATGAAGCGCTTGAAGATGAATTGGCGGTCACTTACTTCCGCGAAGGGCGAATTCTCGAAGAGCTCGAAACCCCCGCCAACGCGCTGCCGAGCTTGCTCGAAGCGAAGCGCCGGCAGGCGAATCTGCTGAGCGCGACGCCGAACGACTTGCAGCGCTTGCAAGCGCTCGGCGATACGAGCAACGCGATCGGCCGCGCGCAGCAGACCCTCGGCAAGTTCGACGAGGCCTCGGCGGCGTATCAGGAAGCGATCGGAGTGCGCAAGCGCTTGGCCGATGCCGAGCCGACGAACCACGAATATCGACGGACGCTCGCCAACACGCACATGAACGTCGGCATGATCGAGCAGAAGCGCGGTCGCTATGCCGAGGCCGGCGCAGCCTTCGACACGGCGCAAAACATTCGCCGCTCGCAACCGGCCGACGGCAAGGCGGCCGAAAAGATCGAACGCGACATGGCGATGGGCTACTACAACCAAGCCCTGCTCGACGTCGGACAAGATCGGACGGCCGATGCCGAACGAAACTTCGGCGAAGCGCTCAAGCTCTTGAAGACTTGCGCCGCGCGCGAACCGCGCGACCTGTCGCTGCGCCGCTTGAGCGCGATCTGCCATCGTCTACTGGGGGACCTGAAGCAGTTTCAATCGCAGCCCGATCAGGCCCGCGTGCATTATTCCGAGGCCCGCGATATTCTTACGCGCCTAGTCGACTTGAGCCCGGACGTTTCGGAGTACCGCGCGGAGTTGGCCGGGGTGCTCATGAACGGCTCGAGCGTCGACCCGGCGACTTCGGCCGCCGCGCTCGAGCAAGCGCGCGTGATCCTCGATCGGCTCGTGGCATCGCATCCCGACGATTCCCGTTTCCGGCGCGATTTGGCCGCGGCGTTGCGAGCCCTCGCGGCGTCGCAGCGACAAGCCGGCGAAGTCGAGCAGGCGAAAGCCGGCTTAGAACTTTCGTTGCAACATCTGACGCGGCTCACGCAGTCGCATCCCGACAACGTGGAATTCAGCGATGAACTGGCGAAGACCCGCACGGCGCTGGCGGAATTGAAAGCCGGCAGTGCCGGCACGCCGAAGTAGCCCGATCGCGCCAAGTGCGCTTTCCGAGGTTCGGCATCATTCTTGGGGGGCATTGCGCCGATAAGTTGGATGATCGGCTTGGTTAAATCCGATCCCGTCGAACTTTCCGGCAGAAAATCTTTCAGGCAGGCAAGGTTCTCTCGGGCCTCGCCGCCGAAAGCCTTGTTCATGGCGGTATTTATGCAGATTCGCTTACGATCGTCGTCGCTCTACGGAGCCGCCCTGCGCGGTGCGCGGAGCTTCATTGCGCCCGTGATGTGCGCGGCCGTGATCGTGGCGAACGTCGGCGAGGTCGCGGCCCAACGGCGTGAGCGCGATTCCGAGTTGCGAATCGTGCCGGGCACGGAGCTCGCGCAAGTGCAACCGCTGCCGCCGGTCGTCGCTCCGCCGGCGCCTGTCGCCGCGCCGGCGAACCCTGCGACTGTGAATCCGGCATCGAGCGCTCCGCCGACCGTGCCGCCAACTACAACTAACTCAGCGCCTGCGAACACGGCACCGGCGAATACGGCACCGACGAACACTGCGCCTGCAAACTCAGCGCCGCCGAACAACGCCGTCGCGCAGGCGAACCAGCCGAACCTCGTGCCGCGGGCCGGGGCGAATAACTCGCGCAGCTTTAGTTTGGCGCGCGTTCCCAACATGATCGGCGATCAAACCGGCGGCGGGGGCGCGCAGATCCAAACGACGGGCCTCGTTCCTCAATCGGTTTCGCACCCGAACTTGGGCAACAGCCGCTTGAACGTCGCGGAGAATAATAGCCCGGTCATCGGCGATCGTTGCTATTTCACCTACCGGCACTTCGAGAGTGCGTCGAGCGTCGACTATCTCAACGGGCTGCCGACCGGCGGCGCGGCGAGCCAGAACATCGATCGGATCATGTTCGGCATCGAACGACAACTGACCGACATGAGCTCGCTCGAGTTCCGCTTGCCGTTCAATGCGCAACTCGATTCGAACCTGCTCTTCAGCCAATTCGCAGGACCGACGACTTCGACCCCTTACGGCGCGACGAACTTCGAGCTCGGCAACATCAACTTGATCTTCAAGCAGGCGCTGATCGATAGCGACGGCTTCTATCTCTCGGGCGGCGTCGGCTTGAACATCCCGACGGCACCGGACGTCACGGTACGCACGCGCGTGGACGACCCGGCATATCGCGTTTTCGATTCCCGACGCAATCCGCCCGCTTTCCTCGGCACCGCGGCGGTCAATTTAGATTCGACGACGGTCGTGAGAAACCAAACGGTCAACTTGTCGCCCTATTTCGGCGGCGCTTTTCGTCCGAGCGAGCGATCGTTCGTGCAGGGCTTTCTGCAATGGGACCTGCCGCTGAACCGTTCCGGCGTGTCGCTGGATGAGACCTTGATCGTCAACACGTTGCCGGCCGCGCGGCAGAATTTTCAAGGTCGGCTCGAACAGCAGATCTTGATGCGGGCCAACGTCGGCGTCGGCCATTGGTGGCGCTATCGCGAACGCTCGCGGTATTTCCATTCGATCGCCACGATGTTCGAGGCGCACTACACGACCTCGCTGAACGATGCCCAAACGACCGGGCCGTTTACCGTCGCTACGAATTTACCGGCCGTTTTCACGCAGACGACGGTAGGCAACATCGCGAATCGGATCGATGTCGTGAATCTCGTGGCGGGGGTGCCGGTCATGGTCGGCGCGACGACCTTTACCAACGCGTTCACGGTTCCCGTGCGCGGAGGCTTGAACCGCAGCTTCGATTTCGAGTATTCTCTGATCATCGACCGGCGTTTCTAAAGCGCCGCCGGCGAGACGCCTGCCTCGCGGCTTGCGGCCCGTGGCGGTTGCCGATCGCAAAGAATACTTTTCTCCGGAGACGTCATGTCGAACGTCGAACGGCCGGATGCGACCGACGCGCTGCTGGAGTCGGCAGCGCTGTGGGGTTGGGAAGCGGCCCAGGCGCGGCATCGTGCGCAATTAAGCGCGGCGGATCCAAGCTCGATTCTGCTCGGGCACTTGGTCGCCGGCTGGATCGCGGTCGAGAATACGCAGGTCGAAGAAGCGACCGCGCGATTTCGACACGTGCATCAAGATCCACGGCTCGCCGGTTGGGCTCACGTCGGCGCAGCGCTCTTGGCCGTGCGCATTAAAGACTTCGCCGCCGCCGAACGGATGCTCATGCAAGCCGAAAGCTCGAGCGCCGCTGCCGAAGATACGGCGAGCGATACGTGCGGCGATACGGCCGGCCTCATCGCGCATGTGCGCGGCTCGAAGGCGCTGCATGAAGGAGACCGGGACGGAGCGAAACGCTTTCTGTATCAAGCGATCAAGGCTCTAGGGCCGACGCACTACGCCTACGGCCGTGTGCTCGACACGCTCGGCACGTTGTACATGAGCAAAGATCATTTTCTGATCGCGAAGCTGCTGCTCGAGCTCTCGCTGAAGTGCAAGGAACGGGTTCACGATTTGCGCGGCCTCGCGCTGACCCACGGCCAGCTCGGGCGGCTCTATCAAGATTGGGGCTACCTCACGCGGGCCGAATATCATTTCCGCGAAGACTTGCGCCTCGCCGAAGAATTGGGGGATGCGTTCGGCGAGGCGCGCATGCTCGGAGCGCTCGGCCAAGTCGGTGTGCTCGCCGCTTACGAAGGAAGCTTGCAAGGCTCGAACGAACGAGCGCGCGATTATGCGCGCCGCGCCGCCGATTGGCTGACGGCGGCCGTCGAGCGGAGTCGCCGCGCGAAGTTCGACATTTGCGCAGGCTTCGCGCATAAGGATCTGGCGTTGTTGCATTTGTTGCAGGGAGACCTGCCGACGGCGGAAAGCGAATCGGCTCGGGCCCGCGCGATTTTCCAAGAGAAGCAGTTCGAGGAAGGGCTGATCGTGGTCGAGCGCGTCGACGGCTTGATCTGCGCCGCGAAAGGTTTGTGGAACGAAGCGCGCGATCGCCTGCAGCTCGCGATGAGCTATTACGCGCGCATCAAGGAGCGGACGGAAACGGCCCGTATCCGGCTCGATTTGGCCCGCGTAGCGCTCCGTTCGCACGAACCGGACACGCTCGTCGAGCGGATGCTCAAGGAGGCGCTGAGCGCGGCGGAGTTGAGCCGGCGCACGTCGTTGATCAAAGAAGTCGAACAAGAGCTGCGGCAATCGCTGCCCGCCGCCTATTGGGCCCATCTCTATCAACGCGTGCGCGGCCGAGAGATCGTCGACGGCGCGACGGCGCTGATCGAAGGTGCGCGCGAGACGGCGACCGTGCTCTACTTCGATCTACAAGGCTCGACCGATTTCGCCCACGGACGCGATCCCGAAGAAGTGATGATGACGATCAACCAAATGATGCACGACACGGCGCAAGTGCTGCGCCGCTATCGTGCGCAATCGGTCGGCTCGCGCGGCGATGGCTTCTTGGCGCTCGTGCGCGGGCCCGACCACGCGCGGCGCGCGGTCGACGCCGGCTTGGAGCTGCTCGCGGTGATGGAAGAGTTCAACGAGCCGCGACGGGTGCTGCATATCCCGCAGTTTTCTTGCCGCATCGGCATCAGCTCCGGCGAGGTCTTGCTCGGCAACGTCGGGAGCTACGACAAGATGGACTATTCGGGCGTCGGGACGATGATGAACCTCGGCGCGCGCATCGAAGCCAAGGCCGAAGTCGGCATGCCGTGCATCAGCCAAAACACGTTCCAACTGGTCTCGAAGCAGTTTCGCTTCGCGCCGGGAAGCCCGCGCAAGATCGAAGCCAAAGGGCTGGGGGAGCAAGCGGTATGGGACGTCGTCGGCCGCGTCGAAGCGACGCCGGCCGGTTAGCGGACACGATTCCCGCAACAACAAATCAGCATTGCAAGGACGTCGTCGTGCAGGGACAGACGCTTCACATCTACTGCGACGAAAGCTACTCAGACAAAGGCCACGCCTATATGGTGATGGCCGGCCTGATTGCGGCCGCGTCCGATGCCGCACAATATCGAAAGGAGATCATGGCATGGCGCGATGAACGGAACATGCATAGTGAAATGAAGTGGACGAAGGTTTCAAGAAATAAGATCGTCGAGTATACCGACTACGCGACTTTCGCACTGGAGAAGATCAAACGCGGCGGCCTCAAGTTTTTTGCGATCGTTCTTGAGAAGAGGTTCATCGACTATCGCAAGCATCACGACGGCGACGAAGAGCTTGGCTTCTACAAATTTCTGTATCAGCTTCTATATCACGGATTCTGCAAACGGCTCAAACTCGGCGATAAGGTTTTCATTTTTGTTGACGAGAGGAACACGCGATACGAATTCAATGGGCTTCAGCGAGCATTGAACCACAATCTATGCCGAGAAGGTCTGTTTGAAAATCCGGTCAAACAGGTGACCCCGATCAACTCCAAGGCAAGCGAGTTGATGCAGATGAACGATGTGCTGATGGGGGCTTGCGGCTTTCATTGGAACGGCCGACATGAACTGCCTGGAACCGATCCCGCCAAAACGACCCTTGCGGCACATATCGCCGCGTCACTTAAGACGCCGACCCTCGCTGCTCCCATCTCATGCTGCATGGGGAGATTCGGAATCTGGAAGTTCCGACTTCAGCAATAAAAAAACGCCCCTAAATCCTAGCCTTGCGGCCCGCAGAACGGTCCCCTGAAATAATCCAGGGTGTTCGGATTTAGCGGCGTCTTAATAACAACTATCGCCTTATTTTACATAAAAATCAAGCGCAGATCATTTGCCGCCCTAAGTTTGCGCTACCGTTACACTTGCATCTCGTGGATCGATTTTCAATTAGCACGACAGCTTGTGCATACGGAAATCGAGCCTGTCCCTACTTTTGATGCCTCTGCTTCGTGCTTCGTTCTGCCTACTCCGGCTGCCGGCAAGCGCCGTGCGGCTCACGGCTTGCGGTTCCAGGCTTGCTCGAGTTTGAACACGCGCTCGGCGTTGCCGTGATAGAACTTCTCGAGCACCGAGCGCGGCAAACTGAGCGCTTCGGCTTGGCGACCGCGATGCGTAAGAATGCCTCGACCGGCGAAATACTCGTAGTCGGCCTCGTAGCCCAGGCGAAGCTTTTCGACGTGGGCCAGGGCATCGGCCGGGGTCGAGGTCTCCTTCGGCAGCCAGGTCGCGTCGAAGCCGTAGAGGATCCGATCGGCGTATTTGAGAAACAAGCCGCGCACCTTGTCGCTCGGGTGGCGCATCAGGTCGGGCTTGCGGGCCGCGGTGTCGATGTGGAAGTTCGGGAACCGCTCGAAGGTCTGCGCGAGCGCGTCGAGGTCGTGCTCGAGGCTGCCGAGATGCGCGCCGACGACGATCAGCCGCGGATGCTTCTCCATGATCCGATCGCGCGCGGCGATGAGTTCGGCATGCGTCGGGTAGTCGGGCTGGCCGTAGAGATGCCACTCCGGATGTTTGGCGTAGTAGCCGTAATGTACGCTGTCGGGATCGAGCTTGCGCCAGGCGTCGATCGGTTCGGCGAGATGGGCATGCAGCGGCTTGCCGACGCGCGCGAGATGCGCATAGATCGGATCGAACATGGGATCGTCCGGCAGGATGAAGCTGCCGTCGGGCCGCTTGATCGACATGCCGACTTCCTTCCAAATCTTCACTCCCACGGCACCGTTGCGAAACGTTTCGTCGAGCTCGGCGACCACTTTCGCGGCATAGTCCGGTTGGTCGCGCCCCAGCAGATCGAACGTGGAAGTGAACGGATAGAGATCCGGATATTTTCGATAAAGATCGAGCGCAATCCGATGCATCCGGCGGTAATCCTGAGTACCCTTTACGCAGACGTTGACGGTGCGGAGACGAATGCGATGCAGCAAATCGCTGAGCGCGGGAACGTCGTCGAAGACATGCGAGTGGACGTCGATCTTGAGCAGCTCGGTGTAAGCCGGTGCCGAGTCCTCGGCGGCCTGAGCGGTGCCGGCGAACATCAGCAGCAGCGGCACGACGAACGAAAAGCTTTTCATAAGGGCTCGGATCCGAATAAGCGAACGCATATCGACAAGCGACAGCTCCCCAAGAATATGGCACAATTCCACGCGCCCGCAAAGCATCGCCGGTTGCCGTAACCGGACGCTCGCGATCGACAACTAGAGCTAGACGGCTTAGCACCCACGACTCAACAGAGAAGTTCCCATGCGACTCAGCGGATTACGCTTCGGCCTCGCAATCGCGCTGCTCGTCGTCGCCCAGGCGGCGAGCGCTCAGCAAGCTCCGGCGACGACGCTTCCGAACGTCGATTTTCAATCGGCCGGCGAGCGCTTGCCCGGCTCGCAATTCCTCTACGACGCCGGCTTCGACGTCGTCGATTGGAATCACGACGGCAAGCCCGACATCTTCTTGTTCGCGACGGGCACCGTCGGCGGGAGCGTGAACTACAACGAAGGAACCCCGACGGAGCCGAAGTTCGGCCATGCCGTGTATTGGCCGTTCAACAGCACCGAGACCGAGCCGCAAACGATCGAGCATGTGGCAGCCTACACGTTTTGCGATCTGCATCGCAACGGCCTGTCGGGCATCATCTTTTTCGACGGTCAATTGCGCTACTGCCCGAACACGGGGACGAAGCAAGGTCCGTTTCATTGGAAGCTCTGGCAAGACGATCCGAACGAACGGAGCAAGTTCTTCCCGGGGACCGACCGATTCGTTCAAGAGAATGCTCGCTTCTCGACCGGGCCGCAAAGCATGTATTGGAAGAAGGGAATCTTCGCGCGGCAAGTGCTCACGCTGACCGCCGCCGATTGGGACGGCGACGGCTTGGAGGATCTGCTGATCTGCCGCTTCAAGCAAGAAGCCCCCGGCGTAACCGATCTCGGCGCGCATGATCAGGGCTACCGGCGGGAAAAGTGGTCGGCCTGGGGGCGCACACGTACGGCGCTCCCTACTCCGGCGGCGCTCGCGGCCGTGAAGCAAGAGGACTTCAGCGGGCCGCTCGCGTCGGCTCCCGAGCGCGGATTGTACTTCTATAAAAACCTGGGAACTCCGGAGAAGCCGCGCTTCGACGCCGGAGTCGAAATTAAAACCCCGGCCGGCGAATCGATCGCGGCACCGAACCCCACGACGGCCGATATCGACGGCGACGGCCTGCTCGATCTCGTTTCGAGCGAAACGGCGTACTCGTGCAATGCGTTTCGGGTCGACTGGCCGACCGCTCCGCATGTGCAATGGTTTCGTCGCGCGGGAAAAGAAACCGATCGCTTGTCGGCACCGCAACCGGTCATGGCCGGCGGCGAACCGGTTCGCGCTGGGACGATGGTGAAGCTCGCCGACTTCCGCAAGACCGGCGTGAACGACTTGCTGGTGATGGATCCGTTGGGCTCGATTCGTTGGTATGCGAACGGGAGCCAGAGCACGAAGTCGGCCGCGGCGTTCGGGAAGCCGGTTGTGCTGCGCGGCAAAGACTTCCTGCGGTTCGAATTCATGGTGCAGCCGACGATCGTCGATTGGTTCGGGCCCGGCTCGCGCGATCTTATCTTGCACGGCTCGACGGACCATCATTGCAAATGGGATCTGCGCCGCACGGCGTTGTATCGCAACGTCGCGAAGCGCGCCGGCGACTTGCAATATGAGTTCGCCGGGTATCTCAACTACGCCGGCGATGACGCGCTGGTGCCGGTCGCGAACGAGGAGCGGCACTATGAAGTGTTCGGTTCGTCGCTGAGCGTTTATCCCGACGACGGCACCGGACGGAAGCGCATCATGCTGAGCGTCGGCGGCCGGCTCTATTCGTTTTCCGATCTCGCTCCCGACGGCCTCACCTTTCGCCGGATGACGCCGATCGACATTCCGCAGGTGCGCAATCGGCATCGAGGTTGGCAAGACATTCCGGTGGAGCATGCCGAGCCGGTTCGCTATATCCGCATCTCGAACGAAGCGAACGGCCTCGGCAACCTGCGCGACAGCTTCTTACATGTGCTGCAATTCGAGGCGCTAGCCGGCGGGAAAAACATTGCGACCGCCGATGCCGTCGAAATCAAGAAGCTCAACAACGAGACGGTTCGCTGGTACCAGATTCAAAACCCCATGAACATGTTCACGCCGGGCAACGCCAACACCGACACCGAACTGAAGGCGACGAGTTGGGGCTACTTCATCGGCCCGGCCGTCATCACGCTCAAAGCGCCCGTCCGTTTGGAAAAGATCCGCTTTCTCCTCTCCGAACGAGATAGCTATTGGTACTCGAATCTCGTTCCCTTCGCATGGCAAGGAAAAGTCTATCGGGCCGGCATGGAGATCGACGAGAGCTGGTACCAATACAAGATCGAAGTCTCCGCCGACGAAAAGAATTGGACGCTCGTCACGAATCGACTTCAGACGGAGATGCTCTACAGCCATCCGGTCATGGTCGATTGGAATCGCGACGGCAAAACCGATCTGTTTCTCGGCGTGACGTCGAGCATCGGCATCTACCCGCAGCATAAGACGTATCGCTTGTACCCGAACGTCGGGACGAACGAAGAGCCGAAATACGGCGAACCGATTTTTGCGACGAACGAAAAGGGAACGCCGCTGCAAGTGCCCGCGAATTGGGCTCTGACGTACGGCGCGCAGTGCAGCGTCGCGCCGTTCGACATTTACGGCGACGGCAAACCGGCGCTGCTTCTCGAAGGGCCCGACGGCGGCCTCGACTGGCATCGCAACATCTCCGACGATTCGACGAAGCTGCAGTTTCGCAACGATCGCCACACGCTCTCGCTGAACGGTCAGACGATCACGAGCAGTCAGTACCGCTTCTTTCATTGGGGCGATGTCGACGGCGATCGGACCGCCGACCTGATCGATAGCGGGTTCGGCAACATGACTTACTACAAGGGAGTCGCTGCGACGGCTCCCGCACGCGTGAAGGATCTAGCGGTCGTCGGCGCGGGTCCCAACTCGTTGACCGCGAAATGGAGTCGCCCGCCGAAAGCCGGCAGCTACGAGCTCCGTTGGAGTCGGCTCGGTGTGACCGAGCTACCGTGGAATCAACTCAACGCTACCTCGGGCACGTACGGCGCAGCCCCGGGCGAAAAGGAAGTCGTCACGCTGACGGGCCTTCCGCCGGGGGAAACGGTGCGCGTCGCCGTTCGCTCTTTCGGCACGAACCAAGAGCCCTCGGGCCTTTCCGACGACGTCGAAGGAGTCGTGTTGCCGGGGCGACGGATCGTGTTGCGCAACGGCCCGGCCGGCGAGCGCGAAGAGCCTGCGTATCAGGGCGCGCAAGCGGTCGATCTGTTTACCAGTAGCGCTGCTCCCGCGACACCGGCTGCGGCTCCCGGCACAGCGCCGGTTGCCGCCCGAAGCATCGTCGAAGTCCGTTCGCAAGACTCCGACACCGTCAAAGGGAAAGAGAAAGTCATCTTGCTCCGTTTCGCCGAGCTTCCGGAATTGAAGAACTTGGAGCGCGCGACGATCGAGCTTATGCAAGAACCGACGACGACTCCTTCTCCGATGACGACCATGGCCGTGAGCTGCAACACCATCGCGACCGCTTGGGACCCCGCGACCGCGACGACCGCGCAAGCTCGAGCCGGATTGCCGTGGAGCAAACTGGAATTGGAACGGGGCGGAACCTGCCGTTCGTTTCTCGAGCCCGTCTTGCTCGTTCAAAATCGTCGGCGGACGTGGGACGTGACGGAAGCGGTGCGCGATGCAGTGCGCAATCGTCAAACGTCGGTGAACCTCTTGTTGCGCGTCGACTACACCGGCCACTACGCAGCCGGCCAGAGCATGCGCTTCTGCAGCCCCGAGCACGCTTCGGTAAACGATCGCCCGCGGCTCGTTCTCGTGACCAAATGAGTAGCGAAGTATCCGAGCGGCACGGCACGTCATCGCCTTACAGCGAATACGTCGTGAAGCGTCCTTCGCACGGCGGGCCGTAGCTGATGTGCAGCGTGCGGGTCGCCGGTTCGACGATCGACGTCGCGGCCGTTTCGTGTTCCGTCGGGATGTCGCTATGACGACAGATGGTTTCCTCGGCCGGTTCGTGTTGCGAGAGGAGCAACTTCATTTGCTCCACGTCGATCCGGCCGGCAACCGCGGCCAGCGCACGGTCCATCGTGCGGCACCGACCGATCGAGCCGGGATATTGCAGCGGTTGGAGTTCGTAGTCTTGCTGCGTCGCATCGTGGCAATGGTTCGTGTGGGCGTACGTCCCTGCATCGCGCGCGATCACCGCGACCCGTTCGGGCAGGATCTCCAAGTTGCGAATCTTGCCGGCCGCATCGACAAGCAAAAAGCTTCCGACTGCCGGACCCTCCAGCGACCGCGCCGCAGCGACCGCGGCGTCGGCATCGGCAGTCTCGAGTAAGACGCGCCGCAGCACGGGCGTTCCCATCCAGTTCCGGCCGTTCTTCGCCCCGAGCGAGTTGGCGAAGAGTGCGAGTCCGTCGCCGTTGAAGCCGGTGCCGCCGAGCTCGCCCGGCACGGAATGCATCAACAGCGGCCTGCGACCTTGCGGGCGGAGCAGAGTCAGCACCATCTTCGCGCGAGTGCCGGGAAACAAGTCGCGGTTCTGCGCGCCGAGCGGCCGGCCGTCGATGGTCGCTGCGCCGGCCGCGGCGATCGCCGTGCAACCGCCGCGCATTCGACCGGTGCCGGGCCGAACCTGAATGGCGACGACTTCATCGAGCGCGAGCCGCGCTCCGTCGGCGATGCCGCGCAGCTCCTCGACCAAGTGCGGAGCGAGCCGCGCGATCTTCGGCAACTGCGCGGCCGACCACGCGAGCGCGGCTGCGCGATTTTCTCCCGCGGCGGCGGCCATCGCGAACGTATCGGCCACGGTCTGATGGATCAGCTTCGTCAGCGTTTCCCCGTAAGCGCGCCCTAGTTCGTACGGCTCCCCGGCGAACTCATACAGCGGAAAGCAATCCGACATTCCCGACTCCCCAGTCTGCTCGACTTCAGCGGCCCGGTTTCGCCCACGGCCCGGGGGCTGTAATTTTGCCCTACGAGGCGATATCCTAGCCTCGACCTTCGTCCGTGTCTCCTTTATCTCGGAATCAGTTCATGTCGAAGACGATCTCGATAGCAGCACTCGCCGGCGACGGCGTCGGCCCGGAAGTCATGCGCGAAGCCATCAAGGTGCTGCGCGTCGTCGAAAAGCGGTTCGGGTTCACGCTCGAAATCACCGAGGCTCCGGTCGGTTGGGCCGGCATCGATGCGGCCGGAGCGGCCTTGCCCGACGCCACGCTCGCGCTCTGCAAAAAGAGTGCGGCGATCCTGTTCGGTTCGGTCGGCCTGCCGGATCGCGACCCGACGATTCCCAAAGAGCAACGGCCGGAGCGCGCAGCCCTACTGCGCTTGCGCAAAGAGTTCGGCCTGTTCGCGAATCTCCGTCCGGTGAACCTCTCGAAAGCGCTGGCGCATGCCTGCCCGCTTCGGCCCGAGCGCCAGGGGGACGGGATCGATATCCTCGTCGTCCGCGAGCTCACCGGCGGCATGTATTTCGGCCAGCCGAAGAAGACGGAAGACTTGGGCAACGGTCAGAGCCGCGCGATCGATACGATGATCTACACCACTAGTGAGATCGAGCGGATCGCGCATGTCGGGTTCCGGGCCGCCCGCGCGCGGCGCAAGAAGCTGACGAGCATCGACAAGGCCAACGTCCTCGAAAACGGCATCCTCTGGCGCGACGTCGTGACGCGCGTCGGCAAGGAGTATCCCGACGTGACGCTCGAGCACATGTTCGTCGACAACGGCGCAATGCAGTTGGTGCTCAAGCCGACGCAGTTCGATGTGATGCTCTGCGAGAATATGTTCGGCGATATCCTAAGCGATGAAGCCGCTGCGCTGGCCGGCTCGCTCGGGATGCTGCCGAGCGCGAGCCTCGGGGCGACCAGTGGCGAACTGACGTTCGGCGTCTACGAACCGGCCGGCGGCACCGCCCCCGACATCGCCGGGAAGAACCTCGCCAACCCGATCGCGCAGATTCTGTCGGCGTCGATGTTGCTGGAATACAGCCTGGGCCTGACGGACGCGGCCCGCGCGATCCAGGCGGCGGTCGGAAAGGCGATTGACGCCGGACTCCGAACCGGCGACATCTACTCCGCGCAAGATCCCGCGGCGAAGAAGGTCGGTACGAAGGAGATGGGAGACGCCATCGCGGCGGCCGCGGCGGGCTAACGGCCTTGTCGGCTACGGCGTCGAGCGGAGTGCCGAATCGATCGCAAGCCGGGAAAATTCTCGGCCGTCGCCGGATGCCCCGACGATCGTCGGGGCTTATGATAGGCCTCGGTAACGAACCCTGCGGAGGCCGCGCCGATGCGACGACGAACCTTTCTACGAACCGGGGCGACGGCCCTTGCGCCGCTCTTCGCTGCGCCGCAGCGTTTTCTGGTCGGCGCCGAACCGGCCGGTGCGCGGCCGAAGATCGCGGCCGTGTTCAGCGAGCTCCGGTTTCGTTCGCACGCGTATAACATTCTCGAAAACTTCTTCGCGCCGTATCTGTTCAACGGCGCGCTCGTCGACCCCGGCGTCGAGATCGTGTCGTTCTACGTCGATCAGTTTCCTAAAGACGATCTGGCGCGCGGCGTTTCGAAACAGCTCCAGGTCCCGATCTTCCGTACGATCGACGAAGCGCTTTGCGTCGGCGGGAAAGAGTTGGCCGTCGACGGCGTGTTGATGATCGGCGAGCATGGGGAGTATCTGATCAATGAGTTCGGCGTGCGAGAGTATCCGCGCAAGCTCTGGTTCGATCAAATCATGCGCACCATGCGGCGCTCGAATCGCTTCGTGCCGGTGTTTAACGACAAGCACTTTTCCTACCGTTGGGACTGGGCGAAGGAGATGGTCGACGAGGCCCGCAGCGTCGGCATGCCGCTGATGGGCGGCAGCAGCGTGCCGTTGGCCGAACGCCGGCCGGCGCTGGAGTTGCCGGCCGATGCGCCGCTCGAAGAGGCCCTCTCCATTCACGGCGGGGGCCTAGAGAGCTACGACTTTCATAGCCTCGAAATCTTGCAATCGTTCGTCGAAGGCCGGCTCGGCCCGCAGGGGCGCACGGAAACCGGAGTGGCGAGCATCGAGTTTTTCGACGGTGAGGCGGCCCGCTCCGCCGCCGCGGCCGGCCGCTGGTCGCCGGCCTTGTTCGCCGCCGCGATGGAGGCGGAAGCGGAGACGCCGGTCGTCAGGCAACCCCGTCCGCCGCTCGGTGAACGGCCGCAGCAAATCCGCGAAGAGAAGGAAAAGCCTCCGCAAGATAACGTCGCGCAAATCAAGCATGCGATCGCGATCACCTATCGCGATGGGCTGCGCGCGACGGTGCTGGCCGTCGGCACCAGCTCCAACCGTTGGAACTTCGCCTGCAAACTTCGCGGCGAGACGAAGCCCCGCGCGACCGTGATGTACAACGGCCCGTGGGGCAACCGGGGTTTATTCAAAGCCCTCTCGCATGCCGTGCAGCGGTTTTACATCGACCGCCGCGAGCCTTGGCCGGCCGAGCGAACCTTGCTGACGACCGGCATGACCGCAGCCGCGATTCGCGCGAAGCAAACGCCCGGCCGAGCGCTCGAAACGCCGGAGCTTGCCATCGCCTACGTGCCGACCGACTGGCGGAGCCTACGCGAAACCGGCGCGACCTGGAAGCAGATCACGGTCGACACGCCGCAACCGAGGAATTTCGAGCCCGGAGATGCGCGATTCGTGCGCAAATAGAGCTCCGCAGTTCGCTTCGCGTCGGTCGCAAGTAGAGTGCAGTCGTCCGGAGTTGCGGTACAATCGGCAGCGCCGCCCGAGCCTTCGCCCGCCATCGCCTCATCGAGGAGCATCGCCTCTATGCACCAGATCAAGATGTTCAAAGGAATGGAATCCGAGTTGAACGTGCTCGAAAAAGACGTCAACGAATGGCTCGCGCAAAGCCGCGTGCGGGTCATTCAAATGCTCGGCAACATCGCACCGCAAAGCATCCCGCCGACCGCGAAAGGTTCCGGCCTTTCGACGACCGAATTCGCGCCGTCCGATGTGTTGTTCGTGGTCGTGTACGAAAAAACGACTTAGAGATAGTGGTCGGTGTTCAGTGGTCCGTGATCAGTTGCGGAGTGTCAAGGTCTATTTCCTCGCTGACCACTGACCACCGGCCACTGAACACTTCCTATCTTGCGAGCGCTTGCGCAATCAGCGCGGCGCTGGCGTTGCCGCCGCTGAGCACGCAGCCGATCTTTCGGCCTTTCCATCGCTCGCGGTCTTTCGTGATCGCGGCCAGCGCCAATGCGCCGGCTCCTTCGGCGAGGTTGTGCGTCGTGCGCAGCAGCTCGCGCATCGCCCGGAGCGCTTCGTCGTCGCTCACCGTCACGATGTCGTCGGCGTAGCGCAAGATCCAGCGCAGCGCGAGCTCGTGGGGAGTGCTGCACGCCACTCCTTCGGCCACGCGGGTCTTGCTCGGCTCCGTCGTGAGGCGCCCTGCTCGAAACGAAAGCGCGTAGGCCGGCGCATGTTCCGACACGACGCCGATCAAGCGCGTCTGCATGCCGAGCGCCTCGCGCGCGGCGGCCAAGCCGCAGAAGCCGGAGCCGAGCCCGATCGGGACGTAGATCGCGTCGAGCAGCGGCACGCTTCGCGCGCGCATCGCGTGAAACCATTCGAGCCCGTACGTGGCGACTCCGCGCACGAGCCAGGGATGGAACGACGGCACCGGATGCAGCCCTTCCCGCGCCGCCAGCTCGCGAGAATGCTCGAGCGCCGCTTGGAATTCGTCGCCGTGTTCGACGAGCTCCGCGCCGAGCGCGCGCATCGCGGCGTTCTTCTCGGGGTTGTTGTTCTCGGGCACGACGATCACGGCCCGTAAGCCGCGCCGGCGCGCGTTCCAAGCGATCGACTGGCCGTGGTTGCCGGTCGAGGCGGCGATGACGCCCGGCGTTTTCGGTTCGGCCTTGAGGAGCTCGTCGAGATAGACGAACCCGCCGCGGACCTTGAACGCTCCGAGCGGCGTGTGGTTCTCATGCTTGATCCAAACGTCGCAGCCGAGCGCTTCGTTCAACAGGGGCCAAGCGTAGGCCGGCGTCGGCGGAATCGCTTCTTCGATGAGCACCGCCGCCGAGGCGATCTCGGAGAGGGTGGGGAGCGGAGGAAGCTCGGTCGCGAAGATCATTTGGTGGACGCTTCGATGATGTAATCGGTCGCCGCGCCGAACTTCGCCGGAAGCGGCATGTTCGACCAAGCCGGATCGTCGCCGATACGCATCCGCCACTTGCCGGCGAGCGAGATCGAGCGGTCGGCCTGCTTGAGCACGGGTGCCGCCGACAGAGCGCGAGGGCTCGGCAACTTCATCCCGACGGTCGGCATGCGACGCACGACGATCAGGTTCGCATCGCCCGGTGCGACCGCTTCGGCCTCGACGCGGTTTCCGTTCGGCGCGGTCACCGGCTTGCCGTTGAACCAGATTTGATCGGTCGCGCGCAGATCCGGCAGCTCCAGCGTCACCCCTTCTTTCGACCACGACGACGGCACGCGCACCACGCAACGGAGCCAGAGCGGCCCGGAGTAGTCGTCGAGACTCCGCTCGATGGCCGGGGCGAGCGTGCTCGGCACATCGAGCATCATCCAATGGCGCTGGAGTTCTTCGCGCCGCGACACGGCGGGAAGTTGCTCGGGCATTGTTTGCCCGGTCGCCGCGAAGACGCCGCTGAGAAGCAAGCGGAGAAAGAGCGGATCGTCGAAGTCGGCTGCTTCGCCGAGCGATGTGTAGTACGAGCGACTGCCGTCGGCGCGAACGAACGTCCACGCGACCGGCTGCGATTCGCGATCTTGAACGCCGCTCCAAGCCGTATGCAATGCCGAGCCCGACGACTCCGAGATCTCGAATCGATAGAGTCCGCCGACGCGCTCGAAGGGCTGCAACAACGACGTCACCAAGCCGATCGAAAACGTCTCGAATTTGCGGTGAATCTCGGCCGGGTTCTTCGAATCGGAATGCCCCAGATACTTCGCGCCGAGCACATCGACATCGAACGTCGGCCACGCTTCGTAACCCTGCGGGGTCTCTGCGCCGTCTTTCAGCGCGAAGGCGTGGCTCGTCGTGCGGATGCCGATCACCGGCTTCTTTGCGGCGACGAACCGGCGGACGATCGCCATTTGCTCGGGCTTCAAGACCTTGCGGCGGATGCTGAGGATCGCGACGTCCGCTTCGTCGAGCACTTCGAGGCCGGGAATGTCGTACTGCGTCGTGCCTCCGTCGAGCGGCGCACTGCCGAAGACATAGCTCACGCGGAAGTCGCCGAGATAGCGATTCGCGAAGTCGGGGAGCGTTTGCGCGGTGCCGTAGCCCTCTTCCGCGACGACGATCGCCACATGCGGGCGTTTATCGGCAGCGTAGCGGAAGGGCTTCTTGTCGCCGAGGATTTGATCGCTCGAAATGGTCGGGCAGACGCGCTGTTCGACATGCGCAACCATCCGATCGTTGCCGGTGAAGTGGGCCACGTACGGCCACATCTTCGGGTTGTACATCGTGTCGGTCAGGTCGCGCAGCAGCACGGCGTTCTTGCCGCCGAGCATCATGCGCCGTAAACCGAACGGCCGGCCGAGGACGCACATATTCAAATGCACGCCGGTGAGCACCACGTTCTTAATGCCGCGGGCTTCAAGAATGTTCCAAACTTCTTCTCCCTTGTCGCTGATGAAGTCTTGTGCGTCGTCGATCTTGATCATGTCCGATTGCCGCTTCCAAGGCATCTTCGGGTTGCGGCCGAGCGCCGTGAGCTTCGCGGCCCATTCGGCGTGCTCCTGCGGGTCGTCGTCTTCGCCGCCGTCGGATTGATCGAGCGGATACACGGCCTGCCGCTCCGAAGGAACGATCGAACACCAGCGCGCGACGTCCGGCGGCAACACGGCCGACTTCGGCGCGGCGATCGCTCGCGCCCGAGCCGGATGCTCGGCATAAGCCGGCATGCAATCGCTCGGGGCGTGAATGATCGTCATGCCGAGCTCGCGCGAGCGATGGACGACGGCATTCAGCCGCGGCCCGAACTCTTCGAGCCGGCGTACCGCATTGAGGCAATGATGGTAGTCCCACACGTCGCAGACGATCAGGGCCGTGGTCTTCGGGTCCCAGTTTTCGCTCCGTTCGACGACATGAAAGCGATTCGTGCCCGCCGCGGTTTCGGTTTGCGAACGGAGCTTGAGCGCGAGGACCTCGGCCTGAGCTTGCGCGCCGCCGAGCATCACGGCCGACGCGATGAATGCCGACGAAAGCGAACGGATGCACGACATGGAACGGCCCTTAAATAGGATGAGCTTCAAATGTTATTTGCTTCGCGGTGCGCCTCGCGGGCCGGGCTCCAAAGCACCCACAGAGCGACGACGGCGACCAGCGGACAAAGGCCGGCGAATACGAGCCCGACGTCGAAATTCTTCGTGGCGTCGATGTGTTTGCCGAACAACGGATGGAGCGGCGAAGCGGTCAGCCAGGCGAACGTGCCGAGCAGGCCGGTCACCTTCCCCTGATGCTTGACGGAGAGATCTTGCGTGAACGAGTAGTAGCAAGGGAACAAGCCGAGGCAGCCGCAGCCGACCAAGAGCAAGACGCCGAGCAAAGGCCAACCGGCCTGCAACTGAGGAATGAACAGGCTCAGCGAGGTAGCGAACGAGCAGAGCGTGAACGTGACTAAGCGGGCACGATGAACCGAGGCCCCGAGCCGGGCCAGCCAGAGCGTGAGAAATCCGGCGCCGATGCAACCGACATCGGTGCCGATATAAAAGACGGTGATGAAGCGTCGGGCCTCGGGGGCCGTGTAGCCGCGACCTTCTTCCAGAAACATCGGCAACCAGACGCGGAACAGATGCCAACAGGCGTTGATCGCCGCGACGACGACGAGCAACACGACGAAGCGGCGCGAGAAGATCACTTCGAAGAACGACGCCTCGCCCCGGGCCGTTTCACCCGTCGAGGTCAGCGGTTGCGCGACCGTGGTTTGAAAGTCGCGCGGGCGAAGTGCGAGAAACCAGAGGACGACCCAGCCGAGCCCGACGAGCGCGATCGCTTGAAACACGAAGCGCCAGGAACCTTTTTCGTCGCTCAACAAGAAGCCGACTAGGACCGGCGTGATCGCCGCACCGATCGACGAACCGCTTTGCAGGATGCTATTGCCGAGCGTCCGCTGGCTGGGAGGGAGCAGGCGCTGCGTCGTTTTCAGCGCGCAGGGCCAGTGACCCGCTTCGAACACGCCGAGCAGCGTGCGACACAGGAGCATGCCGAAATAGGTTTGCACGTGGCCGGTGCAGTAGCCCATCGCCGACCAGAGAATCAGTGCCGTGGGATACAGCCACCGGACGTTCGTGCGGTCGGCGAGCCAGCCGAAGCCGATCGCTCCGGCGGCGAAGGCCAGCCCGAAGCCGAGCTCGAGGTTGCCGTACTGGTGCTTGGTGAGGTTGAGCTCGTCGGCCGAGGTGATGCGTGTGCTCATCACGGAGAGTGCCTGACGATCGAGGTAGTTGATCGTCGTCGCCAAAAGCAGCAGCCCGCAGACGTAGTAGCGCCACGCCGTCGAACGCTCGGGCACTACCGGCTCGGGCGAACGGAGCGGCGGCTCGTCTTTCGGACGTTGCTCGGCGAGCGCGTCGACGGTCATAGTGCTTCCTCAATTGCCGTGCTTCCTAGAGAGCAGGGGCGTCCCAGGTCTTGCCGTTCCACGCGCGCATGCGTTCGAGCAGCGTGGCGACGTCGCCCGAGAACGTGCGGAACAGCCCTTCACCTTTCTCGGCCGAGGCGTGTTGCGGCAAGCCGATGTGGCCGGGGGTGGAGCGATCTTGCATGATCCAGCCGCGCGTCGCCGGCTCGAAGCCGGGCGTAAACGGCACGTCGATCGTGTGCTTATAATCGCCGACGAGCTCCGGCCGGATCCGCAGTACCATCGATGTTTCCCATTCGCAGGCATGGCCCATCTGCCGCTGCACGAGCGAAGTATCGGCCTCGTAGGGCTTGCCGCCGAGCAGCCAATAGGTCGCGAAGTTGAGCAGCAAGTCGCTGCGGCTGCGATGGCGTTGACGTAGTTCGTACACCGCTTGCTTGCCCGGCACGTCGTTGCCGCCGTGGCCATTGACGAAGACCAGCCGGCGAAAGCCGTGATGGATGAGGTTCTCGAACGTTTCGTTGAGCAAGTTCAAATAGGTGCGCGGAGTCGCGGAGAGGGTGCCGCAGAAATCGATGTGGTGTTCCGAATTGCCGAGCCATTGCAACGGCGCCACAAGCACGCTGCCGGCCCCGTGCTTCGCCGTGAACTGTTCGTGGGCCCGACGTACGACTTCGCCGCAGAGCAGGCTATCGGTAAACACGGGCATGTGCGGCCCATGCTGTTCGAGCGCCGCGACCGGCACGACGACGGGAGTATCTTTCGACAACGCGGCCACTTCAGGCCATTTCATATCGGCAAGCAACATCGAAGCGAAATCCTATGCGCGAGGGGGGCGAGGAATGTACGAGGGAATACGGAACGAGCACGAAACGGGGCGGGGCGGGGAGCAAGCGGAGAAGCCGATAGTCTAACGAACGGCTCGACCTGATGCCACGCGCGAGCTCTTCCTATAGCCAAGCGAATTCCGCGGGAGATTCCGGGACGAGCGGGGACAGTAATGTCCCCGTTGGGCCTGTCGGATGATGCTCCATTGCGCGAGGTTCGTCGAGGATCGGCGTCGAGCGCGCTCCTAACGGCCGGTTCACACCGGCCGCTCGCCTCGGAGGTGGAACGTGATGCTGGGGGAGTGCTTGTCGCCGATGGCGTGCTACTTTTCCGTTTCCAAGCCCCGATAGATCCGGTTGATCCGCGAGCGATTCAAACCCATCACGTGGTCGAAGCGGCTGAGCTTCAGGCCTTCTAGGCCGGGGCGGGTGTCGGCGAGTTTCGCTAGGGCGACGATGTCGTGATCGATCTCGACTTTCGCCATGCGCCGCAGCCACGGTGCCGCGAGGCGAATGCCGCCGTAGGGGCCCGGGTAGCCCGACTTCATAAAGACTACGGTGTAGATCTTCGTCGAGGCGGCATCGATCGGCGTGAGGAAGACGTAGGCCCGATACTTGAGCTTGGCGGGCTTGCCGGTGTCGGCGTCGAACACGGTATGCTCGACGCAGAGATGCAGCGGCGAGAAGCGGGTATACCACTCGGAGTGGAACGCCATCTGCTTGCCGACCCCCATGCCCCAGCGCATCGGGGTGGGTATGCTTTTGTGCGGGCCGTCGGAAACGCAGCGCACTTCACGATCGTCGGACTGCACGTCGATCTTCACTTCGGCCATGCGGTCGAGCTCATAGCCGAACATCATGTGAACCATCGCCGTATGCTCGACCTCGCAGAAGTTGTCGAGCGACACTTCCAACGGCACCGGCGCGATGTGCTCCATACTGCAGAGATGGTAGTAGTCCCGTTGTTCGACTTCCGGAAACTCCGCGTTGCAATCGCGCGGCTTGAGCCACACGAGGCCGTAAGCTTCGCGAATGTCGAACGACGCCATGCGCGCGTGCAGCTTCGGCGTGGCCGGGCTCTCGCCGTTACCCGCGCAGTCGAAGGTCCAACCGTGATACGCGCATTGCAGCTTCTCGCCGACCACGCAGCCGGCGCTAAGGCGCATGCGGCGATGCGGACAGAGATCGTCGAGCGCGCCGAGCTTGCCGTCGGCGGCGCGAAAGAGAGCGAAGTCGCGGCCGTCGATGCGCACGGAGACCGGCTTGCGCTTCAGCTTGCGACTTAGGAATACGGCATTCCAGTGATCGAGGCACGCCATCGCGATCGTTCTCCGCAGCCTTTTCGGTTAGGTCCTCGGTGTGTGAAGATTCGGGGCGGCGATACCGAGGAATTGTTAGCGCCGCGGGAACAATAAAACTAACTCAGACGAGGTACAGGCACAACTTTTGCGCGACTTACAAATTCGCGAAGTTGTGCCGCCGCAAGAGGTTGAGCGTACGGATTTCGCCGACGCTACCGATTACGCCGACCATGCACCGAGCGCGCCGCAACAGGCATGAATCGGCCGACCATGCTCGGTTTCCGATGGGTGATCGGGCCGCCGGATTATTTTCGCGCAATGCCGAGGAATCGGGCGTAGACTTTCGGCGATGCGCCTCGATTCGAGCCGTTTTGCTTCCGCAGCGGCTGGGAAACGCATGGCGCCTCTTTCGCCGCTCGACTTGCTGACGCTTCTTTGACTCGCACCGCCCACTTCGAGATCTTGCGATGAACGCAACTGCTGTTCGTACTTTTCCGCTTCTATTCGTCTTACTTGCTTCGTGCTTCACGGCGCCGAACTTCGTCGCGGCGCAAGCGGCCGATCCCGACGCTTCGGCGATTGACTTGGCGAAGGTGAAGTCCGCCGTCGCGAAATCTTCGGACGACGAGCAAGCCATTCGGGCCGCGATCGGGGCCTATGTCGACGCTTACAATCGAGGCGATGCCGCGGCGCTCGCGCAACTTTGGAGCGAGACGGGGGAATGGATCAGCAACGAGGGGGAACGCCTACGCGGCCCGAAGGAAATCGAAGCGGCGATGAACAAGGTTTTCGCCGGCGCACCCGGCGCGAAGCTCACGCTCGGCAATGCGAACATCCGGCTGATCGCGCCTGATGTGGCGATCGAAGAAGGAACGGCGACCGTGACCGCGACGGACGGCTCGAACGAAGTCTCGAACTACGCGGCGACGCATGTGCGCCGCGGCAAAGATTGGAAGCTGGAAAGCGTGCGCGAGATCGTCGTGTCGGTCGGGCTGGTGCGAGCCCCGCCGCCGAGTCCGCTTGCAGGGCTCGCGTGGCTCGTCGGCCGTTGGGTCGACGACGCCGACGGCTCGCGCATCGAGACGAACGTCGAATGGCGCGCCGGCGGAAAGTTTCTGTTCTATCAATTCCGCGCCATCCTCCTGAACGAAGAGCCGCTCGTCGGCACGCAAGTGATCGGCTTCGATGCCGCGTCGGGCACGATCCGCTCTTGGATGTTCGACGCCGACGGCACGATCGGTGAAGGAACTTGGACGCACGACGGGAAGCAGTGGATCGTGAAGTCGACGCAGACCTTGCCGGACGGCACTCGCGCCGCATCGACGAACGTGTATGAACCGCGCGACGCGGAGAGCTTCGCTTGGAAGTCGATCGGCCGAAAAGTCGGCGAGCGATTCTTGCCGAACATCGAGACCGTGATCGTCGTGCGCGATAAGACCGAGCCGGCAGCGGCGGAAGCCGAGGGGGTGAAGCCGGACGAGAAGCCGGCCGCGGCCGCGAAGCCCACGGCGCCGAAGAAGTAGCGGGCGACGGATGGTCTTTTTTGCATCTTGAATTCTTACTTGTGTTTGCGGAGCGTCTCTCCCATGAAAAAATCATTCACTCGTCTCGTAGCGTACACCTGCATGTTGTCGGTCTTCCCGTCGAACGCTTGGTTCGGCGAGACAAACACGGCCGACGCGCGGGGGGGCGGCGGAGGAGGACGAGGGGGCTTTAGCGGCGGCGGAGGAGGAGGCATGTCGCGCCCGAGCGGCGGTTTCGGCGGCGGGGGCGGAGGTTTTTCCGGCGGGGGCAATTTCGGTGGTGGGGGGGGCAACTTCGGCGGAGGAAACTTCGGTGGCGGCGGAGGCGGCGGTGGTTTCTCACGCAGCGACTTCGGCGGGGGGGTGGGTTTAACGGAGGTGGATTCAACGGCGGCGGGGCTGCCGCGAATCGAAGCCCTTCGCTCGGTCGTTCGCAGTTTCCGAGTTACTCGCCCGACGGCGGCGGCCGCTCCCAATTCGGCAACGGTAATTTCGGCAGCGGTAACTTTGGGAACGGCAACTTCGGTAGCGGTAACTTCGGCAACGGCGGCTTCGGCGGCGACGGCGCTTTCGGGCGGGGTGGGGCCGGGCAGGCCGGCGCGGCGAGTCGGCCGACGCGGCAAAGCCTCGACAGCTTCCTCGACATGCCCGGGAGCGGCGGCGGGCAGAGCGCGCGGAGCAACAGCTTCAATCAAAACAACGACCGCACGACCACGACGACCCCCGGCGGCGCGACGGTCATCCGGGGCGACAACGGCGCGGTGATCAAAGGGGATAACGGCGCGGCCGTGATCGGCGGCGGCAGCTACACGACCAAAGGGGGCACGACGATCGGCGGCGCCGGTGCGGCGGGCTACTACAACGGACCCAACGGCGCGACGCATGTCGGCGGCGGCGGTGCAGCGGGAATCACCAACGGCACCGAATCGGCCGGCGTGGCCGGTCGCTTCAGCGGCACGGCCGGACCCAACGGCGGCCGGTCGGGGAGCGCCTCGGGCATCGCCGCGGCGACCAACGGCAACGGCGTGACGCGCGTCGCCGGCGGCACGGCGGCCGGAGCGCGTGGGCCCGGCGGCGCAGCGATCGGCGGCGCGGCCGGCTTCAACGGCCAAATGCAAAACGGTCGCTTCACCGGCACCGCCGGGAGCGGCTCCGCCATTCGGGGTCCGGCCGGCAACACTTGGACTAATCGGAATCAAGCGGCCGTGGTGAACGGGCAGATCGTCGCCGGGCAGCATTGGAACACCGTGAACGGCAACTTCACGCATTGGAACTACTTCGGCGCAGGCTGGCGCGGCTACTATCCGAACGCGTGGTGGCCCGGCCAATGGGCCGTCGCCGCGACGGCCTGGACCGCCGCGACTTGGGCCGTCGCCGGGAGCTATGTCGGCGTCACTGGCGATCCGAATTACTACGACTACAACAACGGCGTCTCTTATCAAGACGGCACCGTCTACTACGGCGATCAACCGGTCGCCGCGGCCGATCAGTATTATCGAGAAGCGCTCGACCTCGCGCTGCGCGGCGAGCAATCGACCGGCGACGATTGGCTGCCGCTCGGCGTGTTCGGCTTCGTGAGCCAAGGGCAACAAGAGGCCGACAAGCTCGTGCAACTGGCGATCAACAAGCAAGGGATCTTGCGCGGCAACTACCAAGACACGGTCTCGAACCAAGTGACGCCGGTGTTCGGCGCGGTCGACAAGCAAACGCAAAAGGCCGCCTTCATGATGACCGGCAACGACTCGCTCGTCGTCGAGACCGGCTTATACAACCTGACGAACGACGAGGTTCCGGTGCTCGTGCATTACGACGCCGAGAACCAAGCCAACCGGACGCTGATGCGGCTCAAGCAACCGACCCAAGACGGAGCGGCCGGCACGCCGGCGCCGCAACAACAGAGTTCGCAACAAGTTTCTCCGCAACAACCCGGCCCGGCCGTGATCGACTAAGCCGTCGTGCGAAAAGAAAGGCCGCGCATCTCATTCGGATGCGCGGCCTGTTTCGTTCTCTTTCGGCGGTTCCAACGGTCGGTTTACGCCGGCCGCTCGCCACGAATTGTTGTCATCGCTCGGCAATTTAAGCTAGGCTGATTAATCACACGCGGCCGGCAACCGCGCGGAGAGATCGAGCATGCCTCCGTGGGTTTGGAAGCTAAACGCGACGGGTATTGTCGCGGTCGCGAACATGCTCTGCATCGACCTTTGCTTGGCCGTTTATCTATTGTTATTCGGCACGGATGGGCCGATCTCAGGTTGGGAACCACAGTGGAAACTGGACGTGCTTTCCGTCTTACAATGGCCCCTCGTTGTATTGACGTTTCCCATCGGATGGTTTGATCTTTTTTTCCCGAGAATAGACTCGGCTCCAACATTGGTTCCGCTGTTTACGGTTCCGCTGAACGCATATTTTTGGGGCGGCATCGTCACATTGATTCGATGTTGTAAAGCAAAACGAAACATCGAAGCAGCCGCGCAAAAGTGAAGGCCTTTTCGACGCTTCCACCGGCCGGTTCACACCGGCCGCTCGCCTCGGAGTGTGTTGCGATACGTGGTTGCGTTAGGAAAATTCTTTCCTCTTTGAATCGACTTGGATAAGCTTGAAGCGTGTTATGGCTTCTCTGAATCATTCGCATGCGTGCGTATAGCGCCGCTCTTGAATGCCTCTTCTTCCGTTTCGGACCGGCAACACTTGGTTGTCGGACGATCTGCTGATCGTGCTAGATCGGCTCTTCAATATTGGTTGTGGTCTACGTTTTTTGAAACGAGAGACCTTTCAGTTGCAGTGGAATCTCGACTACTCGCACGGTTTCGACGATGAAGAGTTGGAACGGCAGCTTGGTTCGCTCTGCGATCAAGGCTTGCTCCTGCGCGACGACGAAGACCGAGCTTACGGCGCCATTTATCGGATGCTGCCGAAAGGAGGAGCGCTTTGGTCGGAAGAACGTCGTCCGGTTTGGGAACGCTATTGTCAGTGTCGCTGGACTTCGACGATGCGCGGTCGCGAAGTGCTCACCGTCGTCGCCGTCTCGGCCCGGATCCGCGACGATATTCTTCGGGTCTACCCTCGTTCGCCGACGAGAACTCGGACCAAGGTCTTGACCGAGTATCCCTATTTCCTCGGCTGGTTGCCGTTCGACCGGCTTTATCTCGGAGCCGCAATCTGCGACGCGGAAATGCCTTCTCCCGAAGGATCGGCCGAGGAATTCGCAGCATACAGTAAGCGAATCAGCGACAACTATGCGCGATTGGACGCCGAGCGGACTTGGTGGGACGACGTCGCCGACCTCCAGCGATTCATCACTCCCGGTTCCGGCTGATCGCGTTCTGCGCAAAAAGAAAGGCCGCGCATCTCATTCGGATGCGCGGCCTGTTTCTTTACCTTTCGACGCTTCCAACGGCCGGTTCACACCGGCCGCTCGCCTCGGAGGGTTTTCGGCAGCGGTAAGCGGGGCGCTTAGTTGTTGCGCTTGTTCATTTGCGCTTCCAGCTTTTGCTTGAGCTCTTCCAAGTTGAAGCTCGCTCCCTTTTGCATCGGCGGGAACTCGATGAACGTCATCGCCGTCTTCGCGACTTCCTTCTGCACGAACGTAAAGCGCCAGAACTCGAAGACGAACCAGTTGTAGAAACCGAGCGAGCCTCCCTTGCCGTTGTACATGCCGGTTCGTTCGAACGGGTCGAGTCGCAGGTTCGTCAGGATCGGCCAATCGACTTTCTCCGTCGCCCCGAGCCAGCCGTTCGGCTGATCGGTGAAGCGATACTTATAGTCGTTGATGCGCGCCGCACCGAGCGTTCCTTCGGTGAAGTAGAAGATCTCCTTACGGCTCGAAGGACCCTTGCCCGTGATCAGCGCGGTCTGGTCGTAACCGTCGAGATGGACCTTGAACTCTTTCTCGCCGAGAGTCTTCCCTTGCTTCAACTCGGCGACGATGTTCGGATTGCCGGCCGCGGCGACGAACGTCGGAAACCAATCGAGCCCGGAGAAGATGCCGTTTTCGACCTTGCCGGCCGGAACCTTGCCCGGCCAACGGAGAATCGCAGGGACCCGGAAGCCCCCTTCGAGCGCGGTTCCCTTGCCGCCGGCGAACGGCGTTTGGCCGCCGTCGGGCCAAGTGAAGTTTTCCGCGCCGTTGTCGGTGGTGAAGACGACGATCGTGTTCTCGGCCAGCCCGTTGTCGTCGAGATATTTCAGCACGCTGCCGACGACGTCGTCGAGCTGCGCCATACCGGCTTCTTGGATGCTCCAGCCGTTTTCGGGCGTGCGCAGCGCTTGGTATTTGTCGGAAAGATGCGTGACGACGTGCATCCGCGTCGGGTTCAAGTACAAGAAGAACGGCTTCTTCTCCGCGCGGGCCTTGTCGACGAACTTCAGCGAGAGATCCAAGATCTCATCGTCGACCGTTTCCATGCGGTCGGGATAGAGCGTGCCGGCGTCTTCGATCTTTTGCTTGCCGACTTTGCCCCACCGCGGATCGACCGTCGCGTCGTCTTCCGTCGTGGCCCAAGTGTGCAGCATGTTGCGCGGACCGACCGTGGCCTTGAGCTCGGGCGGATAGTTGCGGTGCGAGGGGTCTTCCATCGCGTCGAGATGATAGAGATAGCCGAAGAACTCGTCGAAGCCGTGAACGGTCGGCAGGAATTGGTTTAAGTCGCCGAGATGGTTCTTGCCGAACTGACCGGTGGCGTAGCCCATCGACTTGAGCGCCGTGGCGATCGTCGGGGCTTTGTCGGGCATGCCGGTGAGCGAGCCGGCTTGGCCGACCGTGGTAAGGCCCGTGCGAATCGGAAGCTGCCCGGTAACGAAGTTGGCGCGCCCGGCCGTGCAACTGGCTTCGGCATAGTAGTCGGTGAAGCGCATCCCTTGGTTGGCGAGCTTGTCGAGGTTCGGCGTCCGACCGGACATCATTCCTTGGTGGTAAGCGCCGATGTTGAACCAGCCGACATCGTCTCCCATGATGAAGACGATGTTGGGCTTCTCCTGCGCCGTAGCGCTGTTCGTCGCCGAGGCGACGACCGCGCAAGCGATGAGAAGAGCGAGCGGGAGCGTACGCATTTTCATGGTGTCGGGTCCTCGGGGTGATGGTTGGCTGCAGGCGCGCAAGGAGATGTGGTTTCGCGCCGTAGCCGGGATTGTAGCCCGATAAGATGTTCTGCAACTAGGAAAATGGACCGCTTTCGTGAGGCGAATGTGTTCTCTCAAGAGAAATCGTAAGTGACGACGAATCAGATATAAGTGATATGTAAGGAATGACTGACGTTTGCATGAGGCTTTCCTGTTGGATATGAACAACTCCCTCTTGATCGCGATTTTGCAGATCGGGCCGATTCTCGTCGGTATCTTGCTTGGCCGGTGGCTTCACTACCTCGGACCGCCGCCCAACCTTGCAACCACCTCGGCTCAGATCGCCGCCGCACTGATGTTCGTCGGCTACTGCGAAGCGAAGATCAATCTACGACTCTACATTCATCCTCGTTGCTCACAGGTCTGCGGTGCGGTGTTCCTCTATTCGTTGCCGATCATCTTGGTGATTTCCCAACTTAGTCGACCTCGGTTGGGTGATGACGTCAGCTCGATCGTCGTAGCGCTCATCCCGTTGCCCCCGCTATTTGCGATTCCCCTACTCGTGCGCCTGAAAGTTTGGCGTACCGTGGCCGGAATCGTGCTGTTCGAGTTCGCTTGTTACTTAAGGCAGACGAGCTTTTAGGGCGTAGTTTCCGCAGTATCGGCTTCGTAGACGATTGGTTCGCAATCCGCTGTTCCCTGTCCGAGCCCGCCTCTTTTCTCGCGCCATAGCGGCGACTATGCTGTGGGGGTTCGCCGCTGGTTTCACATTCCCGTCGCTTATCGCATCTCTTAAAAAAATTCACTGGAGTTCTCCGCCGTGACTCATCGCTTTATCCATCGCACAGTTAATCGCTCTATGAAGATCGTGTTAGCGTTGTCGTTGGTTTGTCTTGCGTTCGCTTCGTCGGCCTCGGCCGAAGAAGGTTGGGTCTCGCTGTTCAACGGCAAGGACCTCACCGGTTGGAAGCCGAACGAGCTGCCCGAGAATTGGGAAGTGAAAGACGGCGCGATCCACGGCCACGGCAAGCGGAGCCATCTGTTCTACATGGAAAAGCAATTCGAGAACTTCCATTACAAGGCCGACTTCAAGCTCACCAAGGGGAGCAACTCCGGCATGTACTTCCGCACCGAGTATGCCGAAAACGTTTGGCCGAACGGTTACGAAGCGCAAGTGAACAACAGCCATGGCGATCCTATCCGCACCGGCTCGCTCTATAAGTTCGTCAAGGTCGGCGACCAGCTTGTGGCCGACGATACGTGGTGGACCCAAGAGGTGATCGCCGACGGGAACCACATCACGATCAAGGTGAACGGCAAGACGGTCGTCGACTTCACCGACGAGAAAAACACGTACAAGAAAGGCTACTTCGCCTTCCAACAGCACGATCCGGGCAGCAAGGTCGAGATCAAGAACGTGCTGGTGAAGGAACTGCCGGGAAGCGAGAAGAAGTAGAAAAAGAAGTAAAAAGTGAGAAGGCAAAATGCAAAATGAGGAGGAGCAGACTGCATTTGTTCGCAGTTTTGCCGATTACCTTGAGCATTTTACGTTTCTCCCCACCTGCGGCGGCGATTAGACTATTAGTGGTCGGCTATTAGTCGCGTCGGGTCTTGATCGGGCCTTGGAAGATCTCTAGCGGAGCGTGCGGTCATGAAGTTTTTTGCGGCGTCCGTTTTGGTGCTCACGTCCGTGGTCGTCACGTCGTTCTCCGGCGCGCTCAGGGCCGAAGTAAACGATAAGATTCTCACCGACGTCTACCATCAGGGGCTCAAGACGTTCTATGCGGGCCAGTATGCCGAGGCCCACGACGTCTTCACGCAAGCGATCGACGGCGGCACGAAGGATCCGCGGGCCTACTACTTCCGCGGGCTCGCCAACTCGCGCCTCGGCCGGGCCGCGAATGCGAAGGCCGACTTCGAGAAGGGGGCCGTGATCGAGGGGAAAGACTTCGACGTCTTCTTCAACGTCAGCACGGCGCTCGAGCGCATTCAGGGCAACGAACGACGGACGCTCGAAAGCTATCGGGCCGCCGGCCGCAAACACGCACTCGCCGAGATCGACAAGATTCGCTTCGAGCACTTCCGTCGCTTCGATCCGAACGAAGGAGTGCCCGGCGCCGCGACGACCTCGTCGGGCACCGGCTTGCCGGCCGGCCAAGTACCGGCGGCGGCAACCGAACCGGCCGCGATGCCGGCCACGCCGGGCGCCGCGCCGGCGAACCCATTCGGCACCCCGGCCCCGGCGAACGCCCCGGCGAACCCATTCGGCACACCGGCTCCCGCCGCCCCGGCAACCCCGCCGGCCAAGAACCCGTTCGGAAACTAACGAGCAGGACGAACTTTTTCCGAGGCGAGCGGCCGGTGTGAACCGGCCGTTGGACATTGGAGTGCGGAAATCGACCGCATTAGGAAGAGGGTCGAATGGGATGCTCTTTAACCCGTTATATCTTGCGCCCTAACCAGGATATCACAACAATCCAGGCGCTCGCGCGCGAGTTTCGTCACTCGCTTAGTCGCCCTTCGCGATTGGTCTTTCGAAACCTCAGTGAATCGAAAGTTCGGCGATCGGAACTAAAGTTATTTCGTGATGCCGGCGCTTCCATCGTTGATTTGGTCACGTCCGCGACCCAAGAACAACTCATTCAATTGGCGAAGCGGATTTTGGGAGAGGATGGCTTTTTACTGTGTATCACCAACGATGAAGAATGTGACTTTATTTATCCGAGTCAGGAATGGCTGGACACGCACTATCCGACACATGGACTAGAGTGGCTCTTATTACCTGATAAAGTTCCCATTCCTTGGAACAATACGGCAATGTATGCCTTCCCGAGCAATTCGCCGTCTTGGGACGAAACAGTGCCTATCATGGGTTCACTTTTGTCGGTTGCCGTAGTCGGCAGGCCCCGTCCCTGTCCATACTGTGCTACGATTTACACAAGCCGAGGCGAGCGGGGGCAATGTCCGGCATGCGGGGCGATTGCTCAACCATTCAGTTCGTCGAACGCGGCCCATGCAATCATAGTGATCCCGATAGACGCTTTCGGCTGGGGCACTTGTTACCGCTGCCGAGCATCATATGAATTCAATGCGCTTATCGAGCAATGCAGCAGGTGCGGCCAGATGCTTCAAGCCGAAACAAAGAGGCATGGAAACGTGCTGCGCGACAACTCTAATCGAATTCGAGAGCTTCTCGCACAATTGAAATAACTAGAAATAACTAGAAATAAATTGAATCACGTCGCTCGGCAAGCTAAACGGACACAGCGTTTTCAACGCTCGCTTTAAACGATATTTTGCAAAGCAGCAGGCACGTTCCCGTGCCGTCCGCCACAGACATTTGAGGGAACTCAGTAAGACTCCACCGCATACGATACCTTTCCAGAATGGCGCATGTGGTTACGGCAAGTGGAACGTGCCTACAACTTTCTACTCCTCGGCGATCTCCTCGCTCAGCGCCACCCAGCGTTCTTCCGCTTCTTCGAGTTGCTTCGTGAGCGAAGCCGCTTCGTTGTGAAGCCGGAGCGCTTCCTTTTGATCGGTTGCTTTCAGTAGCTCGGCGGTGACGTTTTTCTTTTCGGTGTCGAGCTTCGCGATCGAGCGTTCGAGCGCGGTCAGTTCTTTGCGGACTTCGCGCTCGGCGCGGCGCGGGGCTCGGGTATCGCCCGTCGACTTCGCGCCGGCAGGTTTCGTCGCCGCCGGTGGGGCCTTGCCGGTCTTCGCAGCCAGTTCGCGCTCGCCGTCTTCGATCTCTTTATTCACCGAGTAGAGATAGGCTTCGTAATCGCCGCGGTAGTTCGTCACGCGACCGTCGCGGACTTCGATGATGCAGGTCGCCACGCGCTTCATGAAGTGTCGATCGTGGCTCGTGAAGATCAGCGTCCCTTTGTAGATCAACAGCGCTTCGGCCAGCGCTTCCACGGTGTCGACGTCGAGATGGTTTCCCGGTTCGTCGAGGATCAAGACGTTGTGCTTGCTCAACAGCAGGCTCGCCATGCAGAGTCGGGCCCGCTCCCCTCCGGAAAGGACCGTGATCTTTTTCTTCACGGCATCGCCGCGGAACAAGAGCGCGCCGGCCATGTCGAGAATCTCTTGCGTCTTCGTCCCTGCGGGCGCGTGATATTCGAGATAGTCGAGCACCGTCTGCTTCTCGGGCAGGCTGGTGTACACATGCTGCGCGTAGACACCCATCTGCGTCGCATGACCCCAACGGACTTCCCCTTCGAGCGGCTCGAGCGAATCGACGATCGTGCGCAAGAAGGTCGTTTTCCCTTGGCCGTTGTCGCCGACGATCGCGGCCCGCGAGCCGTGTTCGATCTCCAGGTCGATCCCTGCGGCGATCTTGCGCTCGGCATAACCGATCGCGAGATCCTTGCACCGCAGCACGGGCCCTTTGCGCGGCTCGACGAGCGGCGCGCGGATCCGCGCGGTCGGCTCGTCGGAGGCGATATCCGTCAGGTCGAGCTTCTCGAGTTGCTTCTGCTTGCTTGCGGCACGCGTGGCCGTGCTGGCGCGGGCCTTGTTCTTGGCGATGAACTCTTCGAGCTGCTTCCGCTTGGCCGAAACCGCGGCGTTGGAGCGCACATCGTGTTCGCGCTGTTCTTCTTGATAGGCGAGGAAGGCGTCGATCTTGCCGGGATACATCGTCAGCTTGCCGCGCGACAGGTCGAGCGTGTGGTCGCACGTGGCGCCGAGAAAGGCGCGATCGTGCGAGACGATGAGGCACGCTTCCTTGTAGTGCCGCAGGAAATGCTCGAGCAAGATCTGCGTGCGAAGATCGAGGAAGTTCGTCGGTTCGTCGAGCAGCAGCAGGTTCGGCTCATGCAGCAGCAGAGCGGCGAGCTTCACGCGCGTCTGCCAACCGCCCGACAGTTTCGCGATCGGGCCTTCGAGATAGGCCCCTTTCAGCTCGAACTCGCCGGCCACTTCGCCGCACTTCCAGTCGGGCTTGCCGCTGTCGCGCATGAGAAACTCCAAGGCGGTTTCGCCTGGGAGAAACGGATCGTGTTGGCGCAGATAGCCGATCTGCAGCTTCGAGCTGCGCGTGACTTCGCCTTTGTCGAGCTCTTCTTCGTCGAGCAAGACCCGGAGCAGGGTGCTCTTGCCGGCTCCGTTGCGGCCGACGAGCCCGACCTTGACGTCGTCGTAGAAAGTCGCGTCGGCGCCATCGAGCAGGATTTGATCCCCGTAGCTCTTATGAGCATTCTTCACCTGCAACAACACACCCATCGACTTACGACCCTTCGTGAAAGGAAAATCACCGACACTTCATAGCCTAGGGAAGGGTCGGAAATCTCGCAACCCGCCAGGTCGCCGCGGAACGAGCGCTACGGCGGCAATCTCGCAGCGCCGTGCGGTCGAAATCGCTTGGCCCGAGCGCAGGGGTGGGTTAAGTTGGGGCGGCCCGCTTCCGCCTAGGAGAACCCAGCTTGCCGAGCCTCATCGCCGCCGCACCTGCGCGCCACGCCGGCATGGGCTGGTTCGATTACGCACTCGTGCTCGTTTATCTCTTGTTCACCGCGGGCATCGTGTGGTGGTCGTCGCGCAGGGAAGCGAACACCGAGCAATTCTTTCTCGGCGGACGTCGAATGCCGTGGTTCGCCGTCGGGCTGAGCATCATGGCGACGCTCCTCTCGACGATCACCTATCTCGGCATGCCCGGCGAGTTCATCAAGCACGGCATCACGGCGATGGCGCAATACATCGCCTATCCGCTCGTCGTGCCGGTCGTGTTCTGTTTGTTCGTGCCGTTCTTCATGCGGCTCCGGCTGACGAGCGTCTACGAATATCTTGAGCGCCGCTTCAACTCGCCGACGCGCATCCTCGGCGGCACGCTGTTCTTCTTTTTGAAGATCGGCTGGATCGCGCTGGTGATGTATAGCGCCGCGCTCGCGCTCGAAATGATGGCGCATGCCGACGTGCGTAATATGCTCACGCCGCTCGGCCTCGCAGACCACGGGCTGTACGTGATGATCTTCGCGCTCGGCCTCACGGCGACCAGCTACGCTTTCTTCGGCGGCATGCGGGCCGTCGTCTGGACCGACGTCTTGCAGGCCGTGATGCTCTTCGGGGGCGCGCTCGTCATCATCATCTACGTGATGGCGACGACCGGCGAAGGAATTTCCGTTTGGTGGGACGCCGTCGCAAGCCAACGGACCTCGCGCGCGAAGCCGATCCTCTTCGACGTCAACCCCACGACGCGCCTCACCGTGTTCACCGTGATTCTCAACGGCTTCTTTTGGGCCATGTGTACCCACGGCTCCGATCAAGTCGTGCTGCAACGCTACTTCACGACCACTTCGATTCGCGCCGCGCGCAATAGCTTCCTCATCAACATCGCGGCGCAGGTTTTGATCGGCGTCCTCTTAGCGCTCGCCGGCCTGGCGCTACTTTATTTCTATCTCGTCAACCCGCAGAATCTCGGCGACGGGCTCTCCGTTAAGTCGTCGACCGATAAGATCATGCCGTATTTCTATGCCCATCAGTTGCCGCTCGGCTTCGGCGGCTTGATCCTCGCCAACTTCCTGTGCGACGCCATGCAAACGCTCGTCTCGGGCGTGAACAGTATGACGGCCGTCGCGTCGAACGATCTGTTTCGCGGCGACGGCTCGAAGCGGAGCGCCGCGGAAGCCGATCGCCGGCAACTGGTCGTGGCCCGCGCGATGACGCTCGGCATCGGACTCTTCTGCACTTGCCTCGCGGCCGGCACCGCTTGGCTCGCCCAGCGCGACGACCACGGCATCTACGAACTCCTGCCCCGCACGTTCAATATGTTTCTCGGGCCGTTGGCGTCGTTGTTCTTCGTCGGCATGTTCATCCCGCGCGCCACGGCCCGCAGCGTGTTGCCGGCGGCCGCGCTCGCGCTGTTCGTCTCCGTTTCTTGGACGTGGTGGAAGCAGCTCTACGGCATCGACCATCAGTGGTATATCGATCTGTTCCGCAACCCGGAGACGCCGGACGTTCTGCCGGGCCCGCCGTCGATCATGTGGTCGATCTTCGTGCCGTGCAGCGTCGGCTTCTTCACCAGCGCAATACTTTCTAGAATCGTCGACAAAAACGAAGACCACCCCGGCCGCGCCTATAGCTGGCAAGAAATCATGAAACGCCCGCCCCCACAAGAAGACCGCAGTTAGCTTTTATTCCTGACCACCGACCCCTGACCCCTTCCTCCCATGCCCAACGCTCTCATCGCCGCTCGCAACCGCATTCTCCCCGCTCTCGTCACGCCGCTCACCGATTCGGGCGCGCTCGATGAGGCGAGCCTCGAACGATTGATCGACCATCTCTATTCGAGCGGCATGGGTGGGCTCTACGTTACCGGCAGCACGGGGGAAGGAATCTATCTCGACGGCGCGATCCGTCGCCGCGTGGTCGAGATCGCCGTGGCCCATTCGCGCGGGCACGGGCAGGTGCTCGTCCATGTCGGCTCCATCTCGGCGATGCAGGCCTTCGAGTTGGCGAAGCACGCGGCTTCGGCAGGGGCCGACGGTGTGAGCAGCATCCCGCCGTTCGTCGGAGGCTATTCACCGGCCGAAACGCTCGACTATTACCGCGCGCTCGTCGCCGCGAGCCCGTTGCCGGTCGTCGGCTATTACATTCCGCAGCTGACGGGCCAGGCCTGGCCGATCGAACGGGTCGTGGAATTGATGTCGCTCGACGGCATGGCCGGCTTCAAGTTCACGCACTCCGATCTTTACGTGCTGGAGCGCGTGATGCAGCATGTCGGGCCGGCGAAGATCGTGTACTTCGGCACCGATGAAATGCTCTGCCACGGCCTCGCGATCGGGGCCCACGGCGGCATCGGCACCACCTACAACTTCATGCCGAAACTGATTCTCGAAGTCGCCACGCTTTCGGCCGAACGCCGCTGGGACGAGGCCCGAGAAGTGCAAAAGAAGGTGAACGAGATCGTGGAAGTGCTGCTGACTTTCCACGGCATCGCAGCGACGAAACAGATCTTAGTCTGGCAAGGCCACATCGCCGAACCCAGATGCGCTCCGCCCAGAGCTTCGCTCAACGCAGAACAACAACAGACGCTAAGAGCCAAGCTGATGAATACGGCGATCGCGGAGACGCTTATCAAAGAATGACGAATATCGAAGGAGGCGATGCCATGCTCCGCGTCTTTTTTCGCCTGCTGATCGCCGGCGATCTTCTCGGTATTGTGTTGGCGATTGCGATTTGGATTGAGTCGATGTCTCCCGAGCAAGGCGCAAATATGGTCCTGATGATGCTGCCGATGATCGCCTTCCCGACGCTGTTGTGCGGGCTCGGCATTCTCTTGTTCATCTCTGCCGCGGGTGAGCGATTCGGTCGTTGGGAACGACGCTTCGGTACATTGCTTGGCGCCGCGAGTCTCATTATCTTCGGAAGCTTGTTCGCTCTTGGATGAACACACACCTCCGAGGCGAGCGGCCGGTGTGAACCGGCCGTTGGGAGTGCGCCAAGCATCGCGGCGCTGCACGCCGAAGTAGCAGGCACGTTTCACGTGCCGTCCGCCAAGCGCGACTTTGGGCAACCCTATCCGACTCCCTCACCGAACGACGCACGTGGTTGCGGCACGTGGAACGTGCCTACTACTTGAGAGAGTAGCCAAGAGAAGATCGTTCGGCAGGTTCAACGGGGGCCTCACGGCACCCCGCTCGCTTCGGAGGTCGAGCGCTCGACCATCGACATAACTTGCCCGTCGGCTCAGAGCATGATAGCATCGAATTAGCATCTAATTCCATGCGAAAGGATTTGTGCCATGCTCAATCTATCGAGCGGCATCGACTCGCTGACCAACTTCAAGCGGCAGACCGCCGAGTATCTCTCGCAACTGCACAAGACCGGCGAACCGGTAGTGCTTACCGTCAACGGCAAGGCCGAGGTCGTGGTCCAAGACGCCCAGGCATATCAAAAACTGGTCGAAGCGGCAGCCAAGGCCGATCGCGAGGAAACCGTTGCAGCGATCCGTGCCGGACTCGCGGATGTCGCAGCGAAGCGAACGAAGCCGGCCCGCGCCGCTTTGAAGGCGTTGGCTAAGAAGTACGGCATCCCCACAACCGGCGCTTAACGTGAAGAAGTATCACGTCCGGCTTACTGGCCTCCGAGGCGAGCGGCCGGTGTGAACCGGCCGTTGGGAGTGCGCCAAGCATCGCGGCGCCGCATGCCGAAGTAGCAGGCACGTTCCACGTGCCGTCCGCCACTTGCGATCCCAAGTAACGCGACACGACGCACGTGGTCGCGGCACGTGGAACGTGCCTACTACTTGAGAGAGCGGTCGAGAGAAGATCGTTCGGCAGGTTCAACGGGGGCCTCACGGCACCCCGCTCGCCTCGGAGCCGAGCGCTTGTCCCCATCTGACCCCCGACCCCTGACCTCCGACCCCTTCCTCACTTCACCTCAACCACATCCACCTGCACGAACTGGCCGTTGAACGGCAGGGGGGCCGGGGCCACATCCGGCACCACGAGCTTCTTGAAGTTGGCGATCATCTTGCCGTTTTGGCCGTCGCCGTGAAACGTGATCGTCGCGCCCCCTTCGATCTCGATCGTTTGCGTGTAGTCGATCGTAAAAATCTGATGGCCGACTTTATCTTGCCGGTTGAGGAAGTAGTGCGACTCCGGCGAGGAGACGCTGATTTGATAAACGTTGTACGTGGCGTTGTTCTTCTCGCCGCCGATGTAGAAATAGTCGCCGACTTGCTTGCCCCCCTTATACATCATCGGCTCGACGACGCCACGGAACCGGAGCGTCACTTGATAGCGCTTCCCCTTCTCGCCGCCGAAGGTCTTCTTCACCGTGAAGTTGTCGGTCTTCATCGGGTCGCCCGTTACGATCGCCGAGGTGCCGGTCGCCCCTTCCTTCGGATTCTCGGGCATCGCTTCCTTCATCGGAAACTCGAAGCGATAGCCGTTGATCGAAGCACCCGGATTGTCCCCCTCGGCGGCGCGGGCTGCGCTGAAAGACGGAACGACGAACATACCGAGCACGAGACCGGTGAGTGCGAGGAGGGAGCGATTCATGGTTAGGGCCGTTGGTTGGATTACGTTTGGTGGGCGGAAGCGGCGACGTCGCGATTCTAGCAGGTAGTTGCGGCTCGCACAGCATGCGGAACCGGCGGCAGGCATGGCAACCGCGCCGCTCGCCGATTACGATGGCGCGGAGTAGAGAGTGCGTAGAGTTCGTCGCGAAGGAGAATCGAAATCATGCCGCGCCGCATCCCGTATTTCCAGATCGCGCCCGACGCCGTCAAGATCCTCGCCGCGGCGAAGCCCTATCTCGAAGCCTCGGGCATCGACGCGCGTCTTAAGGCCTTGGTCGAGTTGCGCGTGTCGCAGATCAACGGCTGTGCCTTCTGCGTCGATATGCACTCGCGCGAGGCGCGGCAAGCCGGCGAAACGCAGCAAAGGCTCGATTGCCTCCCGGTCTGGCGCGAGACCTCGTTCTACGACGACCGCGAACGGGCCGCGCTCGCCTGGGCCGAATCCGTGACGAACGTCTCGACGACCGGCGTGCCCGACGCCGTGTATGACGAAGCGCAGCGGCACTTCGCCGATAAAGACCTCGTCGACCTCACGCTCGTCGTCGCGTTGATGAACGCGTGGAATCGGATGGCGATCAGCTTCCGCCAAGGCCCCGCGAAGCGAGCCGAGATGTAGAGCCCGCGCGCGGCGATCGTCACTTCGCGCCGAGAGATCACTTCACGTCAAGAGTTTACTTCGTACCGGGAAACGGCTCGCTGTGCAGATCGCCGGTTCGGCCGAAGTATTGCACGCGTCGGCCCGCGATCTGCACGAAGTACCCGACGCAGCCGGCCGCGGTCGTGAGCCGGACGAACTTGGGATACATGATCTCGCCGCGCTGCGCCTTGCGAATCGCCGCTTCGACGGCTTGCGGTGCGAACGCCTCGGCGATCGCCGGCTGCTCGCCGTGCGCTATCGAGACGACGAGCGAGTCGCCGTCGGGCAGGTAAAACGTATTCTCCTGCCGGCTGTAATCGGCGTGATACCGCTCGACGCCGATCTGCATGAGCCGCCCGACGACCTCACCGAACGAGATGGTGCCCGCGAGCGAGGCAGCGACGCACTCACGGATTACGGCCTGTTGCGTATCGTTCAACTCTCACTCTCCTTAGTGATAAAATCGGCAAACGAACTCATTGAGGCATTAACCCCGCTTCCGCCCCAGCGGTGATTCGCCGAGCGTGAGGCGGGTTTGTAGTTCGGCGGCGCGGCGTTCGAGGCCGGCGAGGTCGTCGATCGTCCGGCGGATCTCGCGGCATTCCGTTTCGGCCGGGGCGAACAACCGTGCGACGGCGGCCGGCCCTTCGCGGCGAGCGCGGAACGCCGCGATCTCGCGACCGATCCCGCGCTTCAAGCGCGATGTGAACAACCAGAGCAGCAGGCCGCACCAACCGACGAGCACGACGCCGGCCGCTAAGAAAAACTCGAAGCCGTAGAGCGGCCGGGGCGTCGCACCGCTTAACTCGACTGCGAGCCAGGAGTCGTAGAGGAAGTTTTTCAGAAAGCGAAACACAAGCGCTCCGACCACCGCGACGAGCAACACCTCGTAGCAGAATCGAACGAACCAGCCGGCTCTTTCTCGGGCCAGTCGATCGACCGAAGCTTGCAGATCGGCCGCGGCCGCTTCGACGAATTCGCGCGCCGCGCCGGCCGCTTGCAGCGAGACGTCGGCGAACTTCGTGCCGCGCCGATCGATGCCTGCCTCGCCTGCATAGCCGTCGACGATGATCGACGCCGTGCGCAGATCGCTTTCGCTCCAAGCTTGCGCGGCGGCGCGCGTCGAGGCGGTTTCCTGATCGCGGCGATCACGAAACTGCTTGAGCCGGCGCGTCCCCTCGAACATCCCCCAGAGCGCCAGTTGCGAAGGACTGCGCACGCGCGACAGGCCGTAGCCCGAGACGAGCGTGCCGAGCGCTTGGTAGCCGCGCAGCAAACAAGCGAACGGACTGAAACCCCAGCGCACGGCCACGGCATCGACCAGTCGGTCTTCCCACAAACGACGACTATTCTCGAGCTCTCCGCACACGCGCTCGACGAGCACGACGGAAAGTTTGGTCCGCTGTTCGAGAATGGCCGCTTCGAGCGGCGCGAGGGGCGCGGTGGCGGCGTTGAGCCGCTTGCGGCAGGCGGCGACCGTCTCTTGCACGAGGTCGAGAAAGTTGGCGCGGCGAATCCGAGCCGCGGCGCTGCCGGCAAGTTGCCGAGTAAGAAAATCGACGAGCCGTCCGAACTCGCCGTGCGGGGCGTTGCCCGCCTTGGCTTCGGCAAGCGCCGCCGGGCCGTCGACGAAGAACATCTCGCCGGTCGCGAAGTCGTCGGCCAAGACGCGCCGCCAATCTTCGCGCAGGTCGTCGTCTTGGTCGGCATGGGTCTGCACGAAGATGAGCCTGGCGCCGGATGCCGCCGCGGCGAGCTCGGCCGAGACGCGCGCGCTGCGATACTTCTGTTGCGTCGTCACGACGAGCAGCACATCGCAATGCGGAAGCAACTCGCGCAGCCGCGCCAGGTTCGTGCCGCCGGCGGTGTCGTCCTCGGCGGTCGTGTCGGGGTCGGGGCAATCGATCACGACCAACTCGCGCAACAGCGGCAGGTCGCGCCGCACGACGTTCACCGTTTCCGGCGCGATGCCGAACGTCTCCGGACCCAAGCCGGGACGGCAAATAAATACCGGCAACTTCGTCGTCGGCCGAAGTCGACCGGCCGGGCTCACGTCGTCGCCGACCAGCGCATCGACCAGCGTGCTCTTGCCGACGCCGGTGCCGCCGAGCGTAGCGACGACGAGCGGCGCTTCGATCCGCACGCGCAACGTCGCCGTCCGTTGCAGCAGGCGCTCGATCAGCGCTTCGCAAGCCTGCGCCGCGGGCCAAGCGAGCTTCGCGCCGTTCCACTGTTTGAGTTCTCGCACGAGCGCGTCGATCTCGGCGAGTAGTTCGAGATGTTCGAATTCATGCGACATAGGTCCATCATAACCTAAAGTAGCAGGCACGTTCCACGTGCCGTAGCCACAAGCGTCGTTCCCTAACGAAGCCGCATGGCGCTCGTAAGTCTTGTAGGCGGACGGCACGTGGAACGTGCCTGCTACTTTAGCGAACGGAAAACTTCGCCGCCGCGACGCCGCTTTCCCCCGGGTATACACCCGGGGCTATTTGGCTTACGCTGGAAGTATCCTTTTCTCTTCCGTTCGTGAGTCAGATGCCGTGCCGGCGAAATCCAACGATCGCAACTTTCACGTCGATGAAACCGAGGTCGGCAAGACGCTCGCGGCGATGCTCCGCATTCGTCTGCCGGGGACTTCTTGGTCGGAAGTGCAACGCTTGGTACGCAAGCGGCATGTGATGATCAACGGCAATCTCTGTTGCGACGAAGGGCGGCGGTTGAAGAGCGCCGAGGTCGTGAAACTGCTCGAGCATCCGACCGCGCCGCCGGCGCGCGAGGAAGACGTGCGCATTCGCTACGTCGATCAATATCTCGTCGTCGTCGAGAAGCCGGCCGGGCTCACTTCGGTGCGGCACGAGGAAGAGCGGCAGTGGAAGGCCGAGCGCAAGAACGCGCAGCCGACACTTGAAGACTTGCTGCCGCGCATCTTAGCGAAGCGCGAAAAAGGGGGGGACAAACGGCCCCTCAAGAATCGTTCGCAACACACGCAGCCGCGCACTCCGCCGATGCGACCGGTCCATCGGCTCGATCGCGAGACGAGTGGGCTGATGGTTTTCGCGCGCACCGTGCCCGCCGAGCGCGAACTCGGCCGGCAGTTTCGCGAACACACGACCTATCGCCGCTACATCGCCGTGGCCGAAGGAGACGTTGCCGAGCAAACGATCGAATCGCGACTGATTCGCGATCGGGGCGACGGTCGACGCGGCAGCACGAACGACGCGACGCTCGGCAAGCGCGCGATCACGCATGTCGTTCCGCTGGAGAAGATCGGCGATTATACGGTCGTACAATGTCGGCTCGAGACCGGCCGGACGCATCAGATTCGGATCCATTTCGCGGAGTCGGGCCATCCGCTTTGCGGCGAGAAGGTGTATCGCCAACCCCTCTTCAAGAAGCCGCTTCCCGATCACAGCGGCGCTCCCCGTACGGCCCTGCATGCCGCCGAGCTCGGGTTCACGCATCCGATCTCCGGCGAAGAGATGAAGTTTTCGATGCCGCTGCCGGACGACTTGAAGAAGTTTATGGAACGGTTGCGGAAGTTGCCGGCTCGGAAGAGTTCCGACGGCAAGGAAGTACGCAACGCTCGCGAACCCGCAAGCGAGGAACGGTCTGCTGCGCCGCCGCCGGATGCTTCCGCTACGGATGATGCCGCTTCGTGAGGTGAGAGAAATCTTTCGATGACGACGCGTGCCGATCTACCTCTGGCCGGTTTGAAGGTGCTTGATCTTTCGCGCATCTTGGCGGGTCCGATGTGTGCGCAGATTCTCGCCGATCTCGGCGCCGATGTGGTGAAGATCGAACGGCCACAGAGCGGCGACGACACGCGCCAATGGGGCCCGCCGTTTCTCGCAGCCGATGCCGAGGGGAAGCCCGGCCCGAGCGCTTATTATCTGTCGTGCAATCGCGGGAAGCGTTCGATGGCGCTCGACCTGAGCAAGCCCGAGGCGCGCGAAGTGCTCGACGACCTGCTGCGCACGGCCGATGTGATGCTTGAGAACTTCTTGCCTGAGACCCTCGCGAAACTCGGACTCACCCCCGAGCGGCTCCGGACGCTCAACCCCCGGCTGGTAAGTTGCTCGATTTCGGGCTATGGGCGAACCGGCCCGAACGCCGATCTGCCGGGCTACGATCTCGCGATCCAGGCCGCTTCCGGTTTGATGTCGATCACGGGGGAGCGTGACCGCGCGCCGATGAAGGTCGGCGTGGCGATCAGCGACGTCGTCACGGGGTTGTATGCCGCAGTGAGTGTGTTGGCGGGGTTGATCGGTCGGGGCGGGGCAGGGGAGGGGCGGCAGTTCGACGTCGCGCTGGCCGATTGCACGTTGGCCGCACTGGTGAACGTGGCGCAAAGCACGCTCGCAACGGGCCGCAGACCTGCGCGCTACGGCAACGCGCATCCTCAGATCGTGCCGTACGAGTCGTTCGCGACGGCCGATGGGCATCTCGTGTTGGCGATCGGCGCCGATCGACAATGGGTTCGATTTTGTCAGGCGATCGAGAAGCCGGTGTGGAGCGACCACGCGCGGTTTCGGACCAATCCCGATCGCGTGGCGGCGCGCGAGGTGCTTGTGCCGCTCGTGGCCGAGGAGATGCTACGGCGCACGACGGCCGAATGGGAAACGCTGCTCACCGCGGCCGACGTGCCGCACGCGCGGATCGCGCATGTCGACGAGGCGCTTGCCTCGAAACAAACCGAAGCGCGCGGCATGGTGCGCGAGGTGGTCGACGATGCCGGTCGAACGGTGCGCTTGTTGGGGAATCCGATTCATTGGCCGGAGCGACCCGACCCGGCGGACGATGCCCCGTCGAAAGCGATGCCGCCGGGGCTCGGCGCGCATACTGACGAAGTGCTCCGTCATTGGCTAGACTATGCAGACGACCGCTTGCTCGAACTACGCCGTGCCGGAGTGATTGCCTGAGATGACTCGGATCGACGCTGACCAAGACCCTGAAGAGCCGGACGTCGCTCCGTATCAGCCGCAGCTGATCTCCGGCAAGTGGGTGATGATCGTCGTCGCCGCGGTCAGCTTTTTCGGTGCCGCTTTCGGTTGGCTCTGGATCTACGATGCGCAGCGCCGCCCGCGCGATTTCTGGGGCCCCAGGTCGTGGAAGTTGATGGGGCTTGCGCCGGTCGTTCGGGCCCGCTCGCTGATGCCCGAACTCCCCGCTGCCGACGGCAAGCCGCACCCCGATGATTACGACGGGCTCGTCGTCGTGCATTACGATCCGGGCGAGGCGGCGCGCTTCGTCGTCGAGCAAGAGAAGCGCGTCGAGAACGAGCCGGGACTTTCGATCGCGACGCAAAGCGCGTCGTTGCGCGAGGCCCTGACGAATCATCGGAGCTACAATTGGGACTCGAAAGCGGCGGCGCTTCAGCGGCCGAAATGGCGCTACGCGCTCCTCTTCTCCGAACGAACCGAAGCCGAGGTCGCGAAGCCCGAGGAGCTGACTTCGGGCAAGCCGCTCGGGAACCCGACGGCGACGTTGCTCTTCGATGCCGATTGCCGTTTCGTGCGCTTGCCGTTGGTCGACAAGGCGATCTCGCTGCAGCCTTCCATCGCCGAGCAATTTCGGAAGTTCTTCCGGACGCAGTTTCCGGAAGGGGACGCGAAACCGCAAGCGATAGGCACGGCGGTGCCTGCTGCAACGCCTGCCATGTCTGTCGGCACCGGTAGTTAGACGGCGTTAGTTAGCTTGCATTCCAGGCTAACGCTTCGGCGAGCCGTTTCGGCGCGGTGCGGAAGAGCTTCACGTATTCGTCGTGCGTCGGCTTGAGGCGCACATGGGCCTTCGCACCGTGGTTAAGTGCGATATCGGCGAGCTTGTGCCGCATGAACGGATTGCGCAAGCGATCGAACGTCTGATCGGCGAACTCGGCGACGTCGTCGACCCGATACGCGATCGTCGGCACGATCTCTTCGTAGAGCAAGCCACGAACCCAGCGCGTGGCGACGGCGTTGCGGAGCACGTCTTGTACGGTCTCGAAACCGGCCGGCAAGAACTTGGCGACCATCGCCGAGTGGAGCCCGTTGAGAATGCGAACCTTGCGCAAGTAGAACGGCGTGAGGTCGTCGACGATGCGAATCGCCGGATGCGCGAACAGCGGCGCTTCACGCCCCGCCGGCTTCTCGATCGCCCAGAGCGTATAAGGCTCGGCCGAGGTGAAGAGCGGGTCTTGCTTCGTAAGGGGATGATCGGCCGGCGGCGGCGTGACCATGCAGTCGACCAAGTTGTTGAGCCACAAGCAGCGACGGAGCCAAGCGTGAAACTCGCCGGGCAAGCGAAGCCGCTCGGCTTGCGTTGCGACGAGCTCGGAAAGCTTCGCGGCGTTGCGCTCGATCAGCTCGCAGGGGATGATCGTGAGAGGTTCGAGCCCTGCCCGAAAGCGGCTCCAGAGAACTTGCGTGAGTTTGCCGGGCAGCGTTTTCGGCACGGTGGTCTTCCGCTGCGCCACAGCCTCGCCGGCCGCATCGGCTTGCGCAGCCTCGCCGGAATCGGCATCGTCGAGCACGTAGCCGGCTTCGGTGGCGTTGCTCACGATGAACTTCAATTCAGGTGATCGGGCGACCTCGAGCACGGCCGGCCACGACTCGGAGGCGACCAGCGCTCGGCTGACGCTGCGCACCGTTTCGACTCGGTCGACCACTTCGCCGGCCTCGTAGCCGCGCACGACGACATGAAAGCCGCCGGAACCGGAACTCAACAACTCGGCGCGGCTGCCGGGAGTCGATTGCACGACGACGACCGAACCGACGCCGAGCCCGGCATCGTTGGCGTGTTGTACGAAGCGATCGACGAAAGCGCGGAGGAAACGGCCGGCGCCGAATTGCAGAATGGTTTCCATCGTGATGTGTCTCGGTGTCTCTCTAGGTGGGTGCGTCGTTCAATTCGGTTAACTGTCTTCGGAGTTGTCGTCGAAGTCATCGGCGTCGAAGCTGCCGCCGTCGTCGGAGTCGTCATCATCGTCGTCGTCCGGAGCATGATCTTGCTTCGCGCGTCGGGCTCGTTCTTGGAGATAACCTTGGGTCGTGCGGCGGATGATCGTCGTCGAAACGTATGCTCCGACACCTACTACGAGGGGATAGAGGACGAAGAAAATCAGTTGCTCCATCGCGTTTGCCGGCCAACGGCCGCGCAGCAACTCGCCGAGGAACTGCAACAAGAGAACGCCGCAACAGATCGCCAGCGGAAGAAATAAGAACCAAACCCCGAGCACGACGATCAAACTGCGCGGCGCTTCTTGCACTTTGCGGTATGTCCAACCGGAAGTCTTGATCGTATCGAACGCATCGTTCACGGCATGGGCCGTGATGGGTGCGCCGCACGCAACGCAGTAGTTCTTATGCGGACTATTCACCCACCCGCAACTGAGGCAAACGACCTCGTTATCTTTCGGCGGCGGAGAAGGCATGCGTCGATGAACCCGACAAAACTCGGCGGACGGAGACGGAACTCAAGCACCGAGTATATCGTGAGGTCGGCTCGGCTGCGCGCTCCGAAAAGCGTAGGCCGTCGTCGCTTTTAGTACGCGTGTCGGCTGCGGAAGCCGCGGGTGATCGTCAGCGCGAGGATCTTGAGATCGAGCCAGAACGACCAATGGGCGATGTAATAGAGATCGCATTCGAGCCGTTTGCGTAGCGAGGTGTTGCCGCGCCAGCCGTTCACTTGGGCCCAACCGGTCATGCCGCACTTCACGCGCTGCCGTTGATAGTAGCTCGGGAGTTGCCGTCGGAAGCGTTCGACGAAGACCTCGCGCTCCGGCCGCGGCCCGACGAGGCTCATCTCACCGGCCAAGACGTTGAACAGTTGCGGAAGTTCGTCGAGGCTCCAGCGCCGCATGAATCGGCCGAGCGGCGTGCAACGATCGTCGTCGCGGGCCGTCCAGACCGGACCGGTTTTCCGTTCGGCATCGGCGCGCATGCTCCGAAACTTGAGCATGAAGAACGGTTTGCCGCCGAGGCCCGAGCGCTGTTGATGAAAGAAGACCGGCCCGCGACTCGAAAGCTTCACGGCCGCGGCGAGTGCGACCATCAGCGGCGAGAGGGCGACGAGGGCCGCCGTGCCGACCAGGAGATCAAGCGTGCGCTTGGCAAGCGAGCCGACGCCGATGTGCGGGTCGCTGCGGAGCGCGATGAACGAAAGATTGTCGACCTCGAGCGTGGCGAGCTGCATGCCAGCCATGTTGGGGCGGTCGGGCACAAGTTGCACTTCGACGAGCAGCTCGTCGAGCTGACGATAGACGCGCGGCAATTCGCCGTAGCGCGCCAAGGGAAGCGCGACGAAGACGTGGTCGGCATCCGTTTGCGCGACGACTTCGGCCAGTCGATCGATCGAGCCGAGGCGCGGGAGCGAGGTCGGCTCGCGCATCGGGCGGTCGTCGACGAAGCCGACCGCTTCCAGGCCGGTCCAGCCGTTACGCGCGATCGTCTCGGCAACCAAGCGGCCGGTTCGTCCGCAGCCGACGATCACGGCGCGGCTATGGTTGAGCCCGCGGCGGCGCAAATACTTGATGGTTCGCCACACGACGCGCCGGGCCAGCGAGAGCCCGACGAAATTCAAGATGAGGAACAGGCCGAAGGCGAGGCGCGATTCGTAGACGTCGCGCCGATAGAAGACGACGGCGGTCGCCAAGAGCAACATGAGGAAACAGGCTTTGCAGATATCGCCGGCCTCGCGCGGAAGCTCGCGCATGCGGTGGACGACATAGAGCCCGCTGAAGCGATAAGCGGCGGCTGCCGACAGTAGGACGAGCGGCAAGGCCTGCGCCATTTGCGGGATGCTCGGCACCCCCTCGGGCGCAGGCCAGCAGGCGAAGCGAATCGCATACGACACGAACCACGCCACGGCCGTGACCACGAGATCGCAGCCGAGAAACACCATCGCGAGCTTGTCGCCGTGCCGCCGATACATAGCAGGTCGCACTCCCGAAGCGGGTTGAGGGGCGGACTTGTATCAAAACGACTTGCGCGGGGTCAAGACGACTACGACGCGGCGTTAGATGCCGCCTCGCGAACCTCTTTGCGGAAGCGTGCTTGCTCTCGATACCCGACGGGACCTATGATCGAAGCCATGAACGAGCGCGACCCTCAACCGAACGATGCAACTCCGACCGAGCGCAAGCGTCCGCGCGTCTTCGTGCTGGGGGCGGGGAAGAAGGCGTCGATCGCGGCAGGTGCCGAGCGATTGCGCGAAGTCGTCGAGCGGCATACCGAAGTCGTGTTGTGGGACCTCGCGTTTCAAGCCGATCTGTCGAAGATCGAAGCCGAATGGGCGATCGTGTTCGGCGGCGACGGCTCGATCTTACGCGCCGCTTATCAGATGGGCTACCGGCAGTTTCCGATGCTCGGGGTGAACCTCGGCAAGCTCGGGTTCTTGGCCGACCTTGCGCCGAACGACTTGCCGGCAACGCTGCCGCGCCTTTGTAGCGGCGAGTTTCGCGTCGGCAAACATTTGATGTTCGAATGCACGCTCTTTCGCGACGACCGAGAAGTTTGGACCGAGCTGGGCTTGAACGAAACGGCCGTCGTCGCCGGGCCGCCGTTCGTCATCGTCGACATTCATCTCTACGTTGACGCGGAAATGGTGACGACCTATAGTTGCGACGGTTTGATCGTCAGTACGCCGGTCGGTTCGACGGCGCATAGTTTGTCGGCGGGCGGACCGATCTTGCGCAAAGATTTGAGCGCGTTCGTCATCTCGCCGATCAGTCCGCACACGCTCACGATGCGCCCGGTCGTCGACTCCGCCGATCGGACCTACGAACTGATCGTGCCGGAGCCGAACTCGGAGATGCATGTCGTGATCGATGGTCGCGACAAAGGATTGCTGGAGCCGGGAGATCGGCTGCGAATTCGGCGCGCGGAGCCTTGCTGCTTGTTGATCGAGCCGCCGGGCAACAGCTATTACCGAACATTGCGAGAAAAGCTCGGCTGGGGCGGACGCTTCCTGCCGAGCTCGGGATAGATTCAGAGAGCGGGATAGATCAAGAGAGATGGTCGACGCCGAGCAGGATGGCTCGGAGCAGAAACCGTATCGGGCGAAACGATACCACTCGAAAGGATGCGAGATGGCGACGAACGAATCAGCGGCGCGAACGCTTCGCGCAGCGTCCCGCAAAAATACGGTGCTTGGCATACTTACGGCGCTCAGCCTAGCATCGGCGATCGTCACGGCCGACGCTCAGCAACGCTCGAACCGCCGCACCACGACGACACCTGCCGCAGCGAAGCCGGCCGCTAAGCCTGCGACTCCGAAGCCCGCGCCGACAGCGAAGCCGGCCCCGGTTGCGAAAAAGCCACCGGTCGCCGCACCGTCCGTGCCTGCCCCTCTGCCGCCGGAGCCGAAGCGCGAGGTAGAAGAGAAGCTGAAGCCGATGAAGAGCGTCGAGCCTGCGGAACCGGCCCTGCTCGCGCCTCCCGCGGCGAAGCCCGAGGTTCCCACGACGGCTCCCCTTTCCGCCAACGCACCGACTGCCGTTGTACCTCAGGCTGCCGCACCGAAGCCCGTTGCGCCGCTTCCGCGCACGACGGAGCTGTTCGCGCCGCCGCCGATCGACGGCGTGACCGATAAGAACGAAAAGTATTTGTTGCGGTATCAATTCTCGGCCGGCGAAACGGTGCGCTGGGAAGTCGAACACAAAGCCAAGATCGCGACGACCGTCGAAGGGACTTCGCAAACGGCCGAGACTCTGACCCGCTCGGTGAAGGCGTGGAAAGTCGTCGGCACGCAGCCCGGCGGCGAGACGACGTTCATCCACGCGGTCGAGAGCATCGACATGCGGCAAAAGCTCACCGGTCGACAAGAGACCCACTACAACAGCCAAACCGACAAAGACGTGCCGCCGATGTTTAAGCAGGCGGCCACGCAAGTCGGCATCCCGCTCGCCGAGCTCACGATCGACACGCGCGGCAAAGTGCTTAAGCGCGTCGACGGCAAGACGCGCCCGGAAGGGGCCGTGATGACGGACATCACTCTCGTGCTGCCCGACAAGCCGCTCGGGATCGGCGAAAGCTGGTCGACGCCGATCGACATGACGGCGACCGACAAAGCCGAGGCGACGAAGATCATCAAGGCCCGCCGCAAGCTCACGCTCGAAAGCGTGGCGAACAACATCGCCGTGCTGAAGCATGAGACGCAGATTCTCTCGCCGCTCAACGATCCGGCGATCGAAGCGCAGGTCGTGCAGTCGGAACAGTCCGGCACGGTTCGCTTCGATCTGGCGCGCGGACGGATCTTGTCGATCCAGATGACGAACGATCGCGAAGTGTTCGGCTTTCAAGGAGACGCGAGCGTGATGCACGTCGAAGCGGCGTTCAGCGAACGCCTTTCGGACGCCGCCGCACCCGCCCCGGCGAAAGCCGTGCAGGCTCCGACGCCGGACGACAAAACCGCCGTCCGGCCCGAGCCGACGACGGTGAAATAGCCGCCGCGAACGGCGATCTCACGCCGAGCGCGTTGGCGAACATGTCGGCAAGCGTGGCCGGCGAGAGGTGGTTAAGTAGTTGTTTTGCAATGGTTTACGGACGGCGAGTCCGCGGAGTCGTCGATCCGGAAGTCGGTCCCCTGGCCGAACTCACCCCTGTTTGTTTAAGATGAGTCGTTTACGTCGTATCGGCAGCGGCATTCTCTGAGCATCACGTCTCCGAGCGAAGTCAGCCGCGTCGGCGATTACCGAAACAATACGTTTACGTCCCCCGCTCGCACCGGCGATGTCGGTCAAGGCGAGCCCCGAGGAGTTTGGGTCATGGCGAAGAGCAAGAAGAAGGTCGAAGTCATTCATCTCGTTTGCGAAGAGACGGGCGATTACAACTACACGATGCGTCGTAAGAGCGGCGGCGAGAAGTTGAAGCTCTTGAAGTATTCGCCGCGCCTCCGCAAGCGCACGCTGCACGTCGAGAAGAAGAAGTAACGCGAGCGATCCGAGAGACGATACCGAACGACGGATCGCCATGCCGAAACTTTGGCGCATTCAACCCTACGATGCCTCCCGAATCGCCGCGCTCGGCAAAGCGACGGGAGTTTCCCCGGTCGTCGCGCAGTTGCTGATGGCCCGCGGCATCGTCGAGCAGGTCGCCGTGCGCGACTTCCTCGAATGCAAGCTCGCGAACTTGCGCGATCCCGCGCTGCTGCCCGGCGTGAAAGAAGCGGCGGCTTGCCTCATGTCCGCCGTGCGCGAGCGCCGCAAGATCACGGTCTACGGCGACTACGACGTCGACGGCATGACCGCCGTCGCGCTGTTGTTGCAATGTCTTCGGCTGCTCGGCGCCGAGGCCAATTTCTATGTCCCGCGCCGCATCGAAGAAGGCTACGGACTCAACGCCGAGGCTTTGCGCACCCTGGCCGAAGCGGGAACGAAAGTCGTCGTCACGGTCGACTGCGGCATCTCCGGCGTCGCCGAGTCGCACGTGGCACGCGAGCTCGGGCTCGAGCTCATCATCACCGATCATCATGAGTTCGCCGCCGAGTTGCCGGTTGCCACGGCGATCGTGCATCCTCGTTTGCCCGGCACGAGCTATCCGTTCGCCGGCCTTAGCGGAGCGGGCGTGGCGCTGAAAGTGGCGTGGGAGTTGTGTCGCCAAGCGGACGGCGCGACGAAGGTGAGCCCACGGATGCGCGACTTCTTGATGACCGCCGTCGGCATGGCGGCGCTCGGCACCGTTGCCGACGTCGTACCGTTGACGGACGAGAATCGTATTCTCGTGCAGCATGGACTCGCGAGCTTAAAGGAACGACCGACCGTCGGGCTCGAAGCGTTGTTGCGCGTCACGGAATTGTCGAAGAAAGAGAAGCTCGATTCGGAAGACGTAGCGTTTATGTTGGCCCCGCGCCTGAACGCGGCCGGTCGGCTCGGGCAGGCCGAGCTCGGCGTCGAACTTTTGACGACGACGAGCCCCGAGCGAGCCCAAGCCTTGGCCGAGTACGTGCATGAATTGAATGCCAATCGCCAAAGCTTGGAGCGCAGCATCTACATCACTGCGCACAAGCAGATCACGGAGAAGTTCGACGTTGAAAACGATGCCGCGTTCGTCGTTGCCGATGCCGATTGGCATCCCGGCGTGATCGGCATCGTCGCCGGTCGATTGGCGGAGAAGTTTCATCGACCGGTCGTCGTCATCGCGCTGGACAAGCTGGGAGTGAAGCCCGGCACCGGTTCGGCGCGCAGCGTAGTCGGTCTTGAATTGCATCGAGCGCTCGAGGCGTGCAGCCACCACTTGGTCGGCCACGGCGGCCATGCGGCGGCGGCCGGCTTGAAGATCGAAGAACGGAAGCTCGATGATTTCCGCGCCGACTTCTGCGAGTTCGTCGCCGCGGAACTCTCGACGGCCAACCGCACGGCCGAGCTCGTGATCGACGCCGAAGTTCCGCTCTCGGCACTCACGCTCGAAGCGCTCACGCAAATGGAACGCTTGGCACCGTTCGGACAAGCGAACCCGCGTCCGACGTTTTGCGCCGTCGGGCTCACGCTCGACGAACCGCCGAAGAAGATCGGCGGCGGAGGACGCCACCTGGCGCTGAAGCTCACGCAACATCGCAACTCGATGCGCGGCGTCTCGTTCGGCAACGGCGAATGGGCCGAAGAGCTCGAGCAGGTCGAGGGCCCGATCGACGTGGCGTTCCGTCCGGTGGTGAATGAGTTCCGTGGTCGTCGCAACATCGAATTGCAAGTGGTCGATTGGCGCGTCTCGACCCCGGCACCGGTCTGAGCCGTCGAGCGGGCGCGAAACGGTGACGCGATTGCGCTTCACGGCGGCTTACGTTTCGCAGTGATCTTCCGTAGTGAAACATCGCCGAGGCTCGTGCGGAATCGAACGCACGAATCATGTGAAACCGCGTGTTTTAGGGGCCGAAGTTGACGTTGACCGCGACAAGCCGCCGACTAGAATAACGGCTTCTCGGAAACCTTGCGGATTCCGGCGACAGGGTACTTCAGCCTTGGTAGTCGTTTCAAGAACGACGGCCGACGTCGATTCCGCAAGCTCTCCACCGCCGGCAGAAACCCGAACGCCGGCGTGAACCGTTCGCACACAGAGACGCCGCTCGGGGCGTAGCTCAGCCTGGCTAGAGCGCTACGTTCGGGACGTAGAGGTCGCATGTTCAAATCATGTCGCCCCGACTTAACCTCAAGATATGACAGACGTTGCACTTATCGCAACGGCTTGGACCTCGCACGGCACGTTACTCCGCTAGAACAAAACGTGGATCATCCACGCTTGGGCTTAGCATCGGAGTTTTCACAGTGCCGAAACTCGTCAATCGCACCCCGAAGTATTCTCGTCATCGCCGCTCGGGGCAGGCGTTCGTCCGCTTGGAAGGCAAGCAGGTCCAGCTAGGGCCGTGGAGCAACGACCCCAACGCACCTAGCCGGCACGCCTACAATAAAATCGTGGGCGAATGGATCGTGAATGGTCGCATGGTCCCGAGGACCGCCACGGGTTCGCAGCCGCTCACCATCAACGAGTGCATCCTTCGGTACTCGACCTGGGCGGAAGCCTACTACGAAGGCCGTACCGATTCGATCAAGGTGGCATGCCGGTTCCTTCGCAAGACATACGGCACGACGTCCGCTCAAGAGTTCGGGCCGCTGGCCCTGCAAGTCGTCATCGCCAAGATGGTCGAGCAGGATCTATCCCGCGGCTACGTCTGCGACCTCATCGGCAGGATGAAGCGTTTCTTTCGGTGGTGTACCGCACAGCAGTTGATCACGGCCTCGGTCATCGCCTCGCTGGAATGCGTCAGTTCGCCTAGGAAGGGCAAGGGCGAAGCTAGGGAGACTTTACCCGTCGTGCCCGTAGACGATGCCATAGTCGACGCTACGCTGCCTCACGTGCCCCCGACGATCGGCGACATGATTCGGCTACAGCGGCTCTGTGGGATGCGGCCGGGTGAGCTATGCCAGCTTCGCCCGTGCGACGTCAACCGCGTCGGCGATGTGTGGAGTTATCGACCCGAACACCACAAGACCGAGCATCGCGGCCGTGATCGTCGCATCGCCATCGGGCCGCTGGGCCAAGCGATCCTCGCCCCGTATCTGGATCGAGATCCTGACGCCTACTGCTTCGTGCCGTGCGAAGTCGTCGCTGCGATCAATGCCGAGAAGCGAAAGAATCCCGATCTCGCTAAGCGTCGTCGCGTACGCAAGCCACGACGGCTTCCCGGCCAAGCCTACACGGAAGACAGTTTCCGCAGGGCGGTGGCAAGGGGTTGCGAAGAAGCCTTCGGGATGCCCGACGAACTTCGCTTGGCTTCGTCGGCATACTCGCGAGCGGTCAAGCTCCGAAAGGAAAACGGCACGGCCATTCCCGCGGCGCTCCAATCGATCGAGGACGCACGCCGGGAAGCTGCCCGTGATTGGCGTGAGCGGTTCGTGTGGTCGCCGAATCAACTTCGCCACAGTGCCGCTACGTCGATCCGAGCGAAGTTCGGGCTAGAGGCCGCGGCCAACGTGCTCGGTCATGCACGGGCTGACGTTACGCAGGTCTACGCCGAACGCGATTGGAAAACCGCCGAGCGTGTTGCTCGTGAAGTCGGGTAAAGAAAAAACCCATCGGCATGAAATTGAGAAAACATGCCGGTGGGTCGGGTGTTGCGGCTTTGCGGTCCCTGGATGTGGGCAAGGGCCGCACCCTTCAACACCCGAATACTAACAGCAGGGCACCCGTTGCGAGTTCTCATCGAAGCGGACTTGATTTTTATTTGATCGATGATGATGATGCTCCAGTCCCTCACGCAGCGTAAAGACTGCCGAGTGCGACCGAACCCGAGGTAACATTATGCGTTGCGATTCCACAACGGGCACTGAGCCCGGTCACGTTGGCAAATCTCCAAGCTTTGATCCGGGTAGCCGGGGAGCAAGGTTTTTGCGGCAGTCCTCGGGCTGCTCTTTAACAGCGTGTCCGGGCTCGGTGCCGTTTTTATGCGCAAGCATGGAAGGACCGCATCATGTCTGTCGTCTCGAAAAAAACTCGCCGCGTTCGGAAGCCTAAGGCAACGATCCGAACCACTGTCAGTTTCGTCGTCTCCGCGAGTCTAATGGACGGAAAGTTGGAAGTCGCCCACGTAACTATGGACGAAAGTGGGGCACACTCCTACGCCTACGGATTCAATGATTACAGGCATCGCGGCACGGCTCGCGTCGTGACGGTCGATATCGACCTGCCATTGCCGATCGAGCCGCACGTCGTGACGGCCTCGCCTGCTTTGCGGCGAGAGATCCGAAAGGCGGTGGGCGTATGAGCACTTCCACAAAGAACGTCAGTCGACCGCGGATCACGGACATTGAAGAGGTTTCGTCGCGTGACCTTCGGGAGATGGCCGATGAGATGGCAATCATTGCACGCCAGTTAAACTCGCTCGCGATGTCGATGGAACATCACGGCATCCAGTCGGTGATGTCCCGCGGGATGGAAGCATATCGCCGGCTCCATGCCTATTCGTTTCAGGCCGCGTCACACGTGCAATCCAATGTCGAAGCCGCGATGCCGTTTCCGCAGAAGCACGCTTTCAAGGACTATGAATGTTACGAAGAACTCAGGCTGCCGCGCACCGGGACGATCGAGGCCAATGTGTTCTTGGCGATCGACGTGAACCACGAAACGGGCGAGAGTGCGTTGATCGGAATCGCTGCCGATGAGGTAACGGCTCGTCGATTTTCGGCGTTTCGATTCAGGTATCGAGACCAAACGACGCCGGTGATCGTGTCGACGACGATCAAGGTTCCTTGCCGTTCAATCCCCGTTCACGCCCCGTGCACGGAAATCAAGGCTAAGGCCAGCGGCTCTCGCATTCTTGAACTGGGGTAAATCTGTTTGATTGCTCCCCATCGCGTGGTACAAAGTTGGGGCGGTCGTCGATCACTTCGGCCGCTCCAACTACCACGGAGCCGACATGAACGCAGAGCAGCGTATTAACGAACTGGAATCGACGTACAGGAAACTAAAGAACGAACTCGCCGAGTTGAAAGCGAAGTTGATCGAAAAGAATCTGATCGACACTCCGCCACCAGAGAAGCCATTTGATGTGAAGGAATTCATTGGGAAGGCCAGCGACGAATTGCCCAATGCTTACGCACGCGCCGAAGCGATTGTCGAAGAGATGAACCGAAAAGAGCAACCATGACATTCGACCTTTACGGCAAGCACATGATTTACGGGCTCGTGGCCCTGCATCCCGACGGCCGGCAAGAACTAGTGTCATGTCACAACTATCGTCGGCAGGCCGAGAATCGGCCGAAGGCTCTTGCTCGGGACGAAGAGTATGCAGACTGTAAGTTTTTCATCATTCGCCGCTCCGTGAACTTCACGATTCCGCCCAAACACTTACGCCATGAGGTTTCGCCGAACGTCTATGTCAGTTCCAGGCTCGTACTCCGTGAAGAGGCCGAACGCTTCGGCCTGAGTAAACACCCTACCGACGATTGACGGCCGATTGTGTCCGCGCGGACACCGGGCCGCAGCAAGCCCGGCAGGATGGGCAATCAGATTGATGCCGTTGCACTCTAGAAAAGCTCCGTCATCGTAAGCCTGGAAAACTAGGGGACTGCCATTTCAGGTTGTGCTAATTTATCACAACCTATTTTGACAGATGGCAAAGCAATGGACTGAAAATCCATGCGCAAGCGCCCCGTCCGATTGAGCGATCGCTCTCGGGAAATCCCGTAACACGTCGAACGACGGGACCTCGCACCGACGAATCTCGGCCAATACTGAGTCCAGCAGGTGCTAGAGCGGTTCGCTACCGCCCTGGCTCAATCGCATCGGTGAATGGTGGGCTACTCCTTCCCATCGTCCACCGATGCGGCCTGCCCTATGGAGTATCCAATTGAGCAGCGAACCAAACAAGCCCCAGCCGCCGAGAATCCTCGGAAACATGACGGTCGCCGAATGGGCGGCGAAGAAGACGCCGAAGATCGAGTACCTCGTTAAGGGCGTCGTGCCGGCCGGACTTCATGGCATCATGTCCGCTCCCGAGAAGTCGCTGAAAACGCACCTATCGCTAGACCTAGTAGTCAGCATGGCGACGGCCACGCCGTTTCTCGATCGATTCAAGGTGCCTAAGCCAGTCAGGGCCGGCTATGTATCGAACGAGTCGGACGAGCCCAAAGTGAGAGAGGCTTTCGATCGCATCACCGCTCACCACGGCACGACGGTCCATGAGCTAAAGAATACGTTCCTCGACTTCAATCCGATATTCCTTCCGCGGAACATCTCCGAAGTTGAGTTGTTCATCACTGAGAACCGGTTGCAGTTTCTTGTGCTCGATCCGACTTCCAAGATCCTATGCGAGTCGTCCGAGAACTCAACCAATCAGATGGGCATGTATCACAACCTAGGCCCGATCTCCGACGTCGGGCAGAAGACCGGTTGCTCGATCATGCTCGTCAACCATAGCGTTAAGGTGCGGCACAAATCGAAAGGCCCATACTCCCCGCCCGAGCGCAGTGAAATTTCCGGTGCCGGGTTCGCCGGCTGGATGCGTTGGTGGATCTTGCTTCATCCGCGGCAACCGTTCAACGGCTTGACCGGCGAGCATCGACTCTGGATGCGTGCCGAAGGTAGCTCCGGGCACTCTCGCAGTTGGGCTATCGACGTTTCCGAAGGCCCGGCGATCGAAGGCGACGACGATGATGATGGAGTCGGCGCGGGCCGAACGCACTGGATGCCGACCAAGGTAGTCGACGAGAGCGAAGTGCATGCCTTCACCAAGCCTAGGACTACCCCGCTGAAGAAAGACAAGACCGCTGAACGCAGGGCGGAGATTACGCGAGTCCTTAGTGACTCGGCCGCAAAGACGCGTAACGCAATCTCTACCTCGCTGAACATGGGCGGTGGGCTTTGCAGTGAAGTCATTGAGGGGATGATCTCCGCCGGCTTGCTTGAAGAATGCCCAATACCAGGATCGAAAAAGAGCGGCGTCCGGCTCATGCCCAGTGCTGCGAATGAAACCAGACAATCGGACAAAGCCGCGTAATTGTCTGGTTTGTCGGGTTTGTCCGAGTCCTACATGCCTTAGCAAATCAGACAAATCGGACAATCGGACAAACACTCTATAGAGAGTGTTGTCCTGTCTGTCTGGTTTGAGGCGTTGACTCCATCCCATATTGAAGTCAGACAAGCCGCTGAATGGGTTGAAGGCCTGCCACGCTTGAAAAGGTGGCGACGGTCTCCCTGCTTCCGACCGAAGCGAGTGCGTCATGCAAGGTGACGACGACCCAACGAAAACCATTTTCGACATCAGCGGCAAATTTCGGACGACTTAGGACCTCGCAAAACGATTTCGTAGGCGAGTATCTGAGCATCGGGTGATGAATCTTCCCCGACGGTCAAGAGAGACGAAACTTGCAACTCAACGAAGGTAGACCCATGACGAATTTAGAACGTGTTCGCGCTCGGCGATTTTCGGTCCAAGAGGCAGCCGAGTTTGTCGGCGTGCAAAAGCAGACGATCTATCGTTGGCATCGGCTGGGAATCAACTCTCACCGCTTGACGCTGTTCAAGGTCGGATGCCGCACTTATGTCAGCGAGCAAGATTTGGAAAACTTCATGGCCCTGACGTCGGGCATGAAAGACGACACGCACGGACCTGCGACGATTGTCCGTGCGGAATCGCAAATGGAGAAGGCCGCAAAGCTCGCTGATGGAAAACTGGCAGCGGCCGGCTATTGATTGAGTGCAACGTGCTTCGGCACGACGCGATAGGCCAGGCGGCTAGCCCGGCGTCGTAAGCGGAAGTCGTGATGTATGCGGTCCCTCGGGACGTCGGCTATCACGGTGAAGGCTTTCGACGTCGGGTGATCCTCCGGCCAGGATGCAAGAGCGCCGCCTGGAAGTGTCGCTCTTAAAAAAATGTTCACGGAAGAACTGAATGTCCAAATACAACTGGGGTCCGGGCTACTCGACGCGAGACATGCAAGCCGGTCGTCGCGTCATTACCGACAGCGGGCCGGCACGAGATCCGATCAAGCCCACTATGATTCGCGCGGTCTCCAAGCGAGCGCCCAACGTGCCGAGCAATCCGGCTCGCGACGAAGAGGGAGACGAGGGGGATGATTTCGTAGAGCGTGCCATGCACGGCGATCTCAGTCGCCCTCGCAACCCGGCTGACGGAAGTGAAGATCACGTTCGGCCCGCTCCACGGTGGGATTCTCGCGGCCTGCCTCCGGGCGATGCGATCGATCGTCGGTATCTCGGGCAGTTGCAAGAAGCACACCAGCAAGACCAGGAGGCTCGCGAGAAGCGGCACGTCAGTATCGTGTTCGGCGAACCGTCGCGCAATGAGTCGCGTGACATGGCTGCCGATTGGGTTCGGGCCGTTCTCACAGACAAGAACCAGCCGCACCGCCATGCGACGCACGAATTCAACAAGCGAGCGTTGAGCACGGCGGTTCCTGCGGACGGCGGGTACATGATTCCGCCCGGCTATGTCGCAATGTTGGTGCGAGACCCAGCACCGTTCACGTCGCTCGACAAAATGGCGACTCGAATTCCAGTGGAGCAAAATATCGGAGTCGTACCTACGCTGGTTGCAAAACCGCAGATCTCGTATGGCACGGAACTTGAGGCGCTCACCGCTACCGACATCGAACTCGGGCAGGCGTCGTACTCACTTAAGCCTCGGGGCTCATACATCCCGATGACGATGCAGGTCATTCAGGACTCGTCTCCGGCCCTGCTCTCGACCGTCGAAACGCTCATCATGGAGGCGCTGATCGAGGAGCGAGACCGTAGTGCCGCCTACGGTAGTGGGTCGGGGCAGCCCACGGGACTGTATCAAAGTTCGGGCATCACGGACGTTGCCGGCATTACGGCGATCAACTGGGCGAATCTGAATAAGATGTTCTGGAAGGTGGACTCGCGTCATCACCAAGATCCGAGCCTCTGTTGGACGGCAAACCAGAACGTCATTTCGGCGATCGACGGAATGGTCGACAACCAGGGCCGGCCGCTTCTCAAAGAGAACCCGCGGGAAGGTTCGCCGCTGCTCTTGTTCGGCAAACCGATCGTGATCTCTCCGGCGTTCCCGAATACCTATATCGGTTTTGGTTGCGTCCGGTACTACCACATCTTCGACCGCGGAATCCTGGTACTCGATTCGTCGAACTCCGCCGGGGCCGAGACGTGGCTGAAGCAACAGCTACTCGTTCGCATCTCCGAACGAACTGATGCAAAGTACATCGGGCCGCCGACGTCGACCGCCTTCGTGCGATCGAAGATCCTCGCAGGCATCACCTAAGAGAACCGAATCCGATGTTCGCCGGTCGTGCGCTAAGGGATTTCCGCACGGCCGGCGGGCTCGGTTTATCTGAGGTACGAATGGCGGCCCGGGTGAAACACGGAGCAAGACGAGACC
>JAIOPP010000091.1 GCA_021413845.1 Planctomycetia bacterium
AGGGCTCAAGCACTTCGAGGCGAAGATCCGGCCGGTGCTCGTCGAGAAGTGCTACTCGTGCCACTCGGCAGGGGCGAAGGCGCTGCGCGGCGGCTTGCTGCTCGATACCAAAGAGGGGCTCATCCTCGGCGGCGACTCCGGCCCGGCGCTGGTCGTCGGCAAGCCGGAGGAGAGTTCGCTAATCCAGGCGCTCAAGTTCGAGTCGTTCGAGATGCCGCCGTCGGGCAAGTTGGCCGATAACGTGATCGCCGACTTCGAGCATTGGGTGAAGATCGGAGCCCCGGATCCGCGCGTAGGGCCGGCGAAGGTGGTGCAGAAGAAGGGGATCGATCTCGATGCCGGCCGGAAGTTTTGGTCGTTTCGTCCGGTCGTGAAGCCGGCTGCACCGCAAGTGAAGCACAAGGCTTGGCCGCACGGCGACATCGACCGCTTCATCGCGGCCAAGCTCGACGAAAAAGGTTTGCAACCAGCCCCGGATGCCGAGCGGGCCGTGTGGCTGCGCCGCGTGACGTTCGACTTGCTCGGCCTGCCGCCGACCCCCGCCGAGCTCGATGCGTTCGCCGTCGATCAGGCGACCGATGCCTATGAGAAGGTCGTCGATCGGCTGCTCGCGTCGCCTCACTTCGGCGAGCGCTGGGGGCGCCACTGGCTCGACGTGGCGCGGTTCGCCGAGTCGAGCGGCGGCGGACGTTCGATGGTCTTCAAAGAGGCGTGGCGTTATCGCGACTACGTCGTCGAGGCGTTCAACCGCGACAAGCCGCTCGATAGGTTCATCGTCGAGCAAATTGCCGGCGACTTGCTTCCGCATGCCGGCGACGACGAAGAACGCGACCATCTCGTGGCGACGTCGTATCTCGTGCTCGGCGCGAACAACTATGAAGAGCAAGACAAGAAAGTGCTCGAGATGGACGTTGCCGACGAGCAGATCGAAGCGATCGGCAAAGGGCTGCTCGGCATGACGATCGGCTGCGCGCGGTGCCACGATCATAAGTTCGATCCGATCCCGACGGCCGACTACTACGCGCTGGCTGGAATCTTTCGCAGCACGAGCGTGTTGATCCATGATAACGTCTCGCGCTGGGTCGAGCGGCCGTTGCCGATGTCGCCGGAGTTGGAGAAGGTCGTCGCGAAGCACGAAGCGGAAGTCGCCGCGTTGAAGCAAAAAATCGACACGGCCAAGGCCGTGGTGAAGCAACTCACCGGCCCTAGCACGAACGCCAAGACCGGCATCGTGGCGGCGTCGAGCTTAGAGGGGATCGTCGTCGACGACGCGCAGGCCAAGCGGGTCGGACCGTGGTCGCCCTCGAAGCATTTCAAACGCTACGTCGGCGACGGCTACGTGACCGACGATGACGAAGGGAAGGGGCTCAAGACCCTGACCTTCCAACCGGAGTTTAAGAAGGCCGGCGTCTACGACGTTCGCCTCGGCTATATCGCCGCGAACGATCGGGCCAATGCGGTGCCGATCTCGTTGCTTACGGTCGACGGCGAGATCGAAGTGAAGGTCGACATGCGACAGACGCCGCCGATCGACGGCCGGTTCGTCTCGCTCGGCAAGTATCGCTTCGACCCGACGAACCAATGGTTCGTGATGATCTCGAACGAAGAGACGAAGGGCTATGTGACGGTCGATTGCTTGCAATTGGTGCCGGTCGATGAGAAGCCTGCGGTCGCCGCGAAGGACGCCAAGCCGAAAGAAGTCGTCTCCGACGATCGAAAGCGTGCCGCGGCGGAGGTCGACGCGTTGGAAAAACAGATGAAGACGCTCCAGGCTTCCGGCCCGTCGCGCCCGATGACAATGGCGGTCGACGACGCCGAGAAAGTCGAAGACTGCAAGATTTGCATTCGCGGCAACGTGCATAACCGCGGCTCGGTCGTGCCGCGCGGCGTGTTGCAAGTCGCGACCGCCGGCAAGTGGCAAGCGGTTCCGGAAGATCAAAGCGGGCGACTGCAACTCGCCGAATGGGTCGCGAGTTCGTCGAACCCGTTGACCTCGCGCGTCTACGTGAATCGGGTCTGGCACCATCTCTTCGGAGCGGGCCTCGTCCGCACGGTCGACAACTTCGGCACGACGGGCGAAACCCCCTCACACCCGGAACTGCTCGATTACTTGGCGTCGGAGTTCACCGCCTCGAACTGGTCGACGAAGCGGCTCGTGCGTTCGATCGCGCTGTCGCACGTTTATCGCACGACCACGAACACGACCACGACCACGGCTAAGCAGGGCGCAGTCGTCGATCCCGACAATCGCTTGCTCTCGCACATGAATCGTCGCCGGCTCGATGCGGAGTCGATTCGCGATGCGATCCTCGTCGCGAGCGGCAAGCTCGATCGGAAGCTCGGCGGTCTCGCGGTCGATGATCCGAGCGTGTTACAGGGAGTCGGCACCGTGATGCCGACGGAATACGGCTACGTCTTCACCGACGTGCGCCGCAGCATTTACACGCCGGCGTTTCGCAACCGGACGCTCGAACTGTTCGAAGCGTTCGACTTCGCCGATCCGAACAGCGTGACCGGCAAGCGGAACATCAGCACCGTGGCGCCGCAAGCGTTGTACCTGTTGAACAGTCCGTTCGTGATGGAGCAGGCCTCGGCTGCCGCCGCCCGCTCGTTCGCCGAACACTCGACGTTTGACGACGAACAACGAATCGAAGCGGCCTTCCGCGACACCCTGGGGCGTGCGCCGACCGATCGCGAGTTGCAAGCCGGCTTGGCTGCCGTCGTGGCGACGTCGCCTGCACCGACCCCTTCCAAGAGTTTGACGGCTCGCAAGCCGCGGATCGTAAGCATTGATGATGCGAATGAACCGGCGGTCGATCCTCGGCTTGCCGCCTGGGAGCGGTTGTATCAGGCTCTCTTCGGCTGCGTCGATTTCCGATATGTAGATTAGCGCTCGATAGAATAAAGTTCGATTTCTCCCGTTCGTGATTTCGAGAACACGTTATGCACGCTTTCGACTCCTCGCCGTTTTCGCGTCGGCAAATGCTCCGCTCGTCGGCCTGCGGCTTCGGCTCGCTGGCGCTGGCGGCGATGATGCAACACGGCGGACATGCCGCGAGCCCTACCGGTGCGAGCGCGCTTACCGGCGGCAAGCCTGGTCCGTTAGCGACGAAGGTTCCGCATTTCGCGCCGAAGGCGAAGCGGGTCATCTTCTTATTCATGGCCGGCGGCGTGAGCCAAGTCGATAGCTTCGACCACAAGCCGCTCTTGGATAAACGGGACGGCGAATCGCTTGAGTTCAAAGACGCCCGCAACGTCGCGAAGACCGGCAAAGGGGCGACGTCGCGCGTGATGAAGTCGCTCTGGAAGTTCGCGCAGCACGGCAAGAGCGGCAAGTGGGCTTCGGAGCTCTTCCCGGAGATGAATCGCCACGTCGACGATCTCTGCTTCCTGCACGGCATGCACACGGAAGGAGTCGCCCATGGTCCCGCCACGCTATTTCTGCACACCGGCTCGACGACGCAGATTCGCCCGGCCGTCGGCTCGTGGGTGAACTACGGTCTCGGCACGGAGAATCAGAACCTGCCCGGCTTCGTGGCCCTGAGCCCTTCGATGGGCAACGGCGGCCCGCGCAACTACGGCAACGCGTTTCTCCCGTCGGTGTATCAAGGAACGGCGATCGGCAAGCCCGGCATTCCGGCCAAAGAGGCGCAGATCCGCTACCTGCTCAACGAGCGCAGCAACGACCTCGACGAACGAGCCCAGTTCGATCTCGTGCAAGCGTTCAATCGCGAGCAAGCCCGCAGCCGCCCCGGCGACGACGAGCTCGAAGCTGTGATCGATTCGTACGAGCTTGCGTTCAAGATGCAGCAATTTGCGCCGAGCGTGCTCGACCTGGCCGGCGAAACTCAAGAGACGCTTGATCTCTACGGCATCGGCAAGAAAGAGAGCGACGACTACGGCCGACAATGTCTCATGGCGCGGCGCTTGGCCGAGTCGGGCGTGCGTTACATTCAAGTGAACTACAGCGACAACTCGAACAACCCGGCCTGGGACCAACACTCGAACATGCCGAAGCACGCCGAGCATGCGAAGAAGGTCGATCGGCCGATCGCCGGTTTGCTGGCCGACCTCAAGCGACGCGGCTTGCTGGAAGACACGCTCGTCTGGTGGGGCGGAGAGTTCGGGCGCAATCCATTCGCCGAAAAGAACGGCACCGGCCGCGATCACAATCCCGACGGCTTCACCGTGTGGCTCGCCGGCGGCGGCGTGAAACGAGGCTTCTCCTACGGCGGCACCGACGAATGGGGCCATGTGGCGGTCGAAAACAAAACGCACATGCACGATCTCCACGCGACCGTGTTGCATCTCCTCGGGCTCGACCACCTGAAGCTCACCTACCGCTACGCCGGCCGCGACTTCCGCCTTACCGACGTCGCCGGCGAGATCATCCACCCGATCTTCGCGTAAAGTCAGCGCAGTATTTCAACTGAGTTCACGACCACGAAATCGCTTGCGGGTTCGCGGGCGCGCGACTTCGGGCGCCGGCACAATCCGCACCGTCGGAACCTCCGACGCGCCTAAGAATCTTCTCGGAACGTAATATTTGCGTCGTCTCGCCGAGCGACGTACGTTTTCGATGCCTCTCATTTCGGCGTGCCGCTTCCGCCGGCGCGCCACCGGCGTCGTCCCGACGCTCACTTCCATTCGAGGAGTCTGGGCTATGATTCTGCGCAAGCTCGCGTTCGGCCTCGCCGTCTGTTCCGCGTTTTCGCTTTCGTCTTCGGCGGCCTTCGCAGGTCCTCAGGGGAAGGTCGCCGGCGGCGGTGGGGGCAAGGCGGCCGGTGCGAAGCTCGCCGCTGCGAAAGGGGGCGGCGGTGTCGGCAAGCAAATGGCCGGCGACAAGAAAGCCATCTCGGCCGATAAAGCGAAGCTGAAGGCCGATCTCCAAGCGGTTCGCTCTTCGCAGCAATCGCTGGTAGCCGACAAAAAACAGATGCACCAAGACCGGCAACAGGTCCAAGCCGCGCAAAAGAGTCTGCAGAAAAACCTGCACGCGATTCGTGAGCAACAGCAAGCCAAGCAAGCCGGCGGCTCGGCGAAGAATGCCGGCGCGAAGCTCGCAAGCGCCAAGTCGGCCGGCGGAGGCGCGGGGAAGAGCGGCGCACACGCCGGCGGCAAGCGATAACGCCGCTCTGCGAACGCTCGCTACGACTTCATCGGCCGGAGCGGGCTCTGCGAGATCATGAACTTGCGCTGGCCCGCCGCGGGGAACGACACCGTTGCCATGCGGCGCAGGCCTGCGCCGCTGAGCGCGAGGATCTTGCCGATCCCATACTCCGGATGCCGCACGGCCATCCCTTGATGAAACAAGTCGGGTGAGATCGCCGGCCCTTCCGGTCGCGGCGTTTCCGAGCGTGGAGCCCCGGCTAAGTCGGCGGCCGTTTTCAGAATCGTGCCCGCCGGGAGCTTCGGCTCCGGGCGAGTCGGTGCGTCGAACGAGGTGACGTCGAACGACAAGTCTTCCTCCTCGTTCGCGCCGGCCGTATCGTGGGCATCTTCGTCGTCGCTATGGACTTCGTGCGTGTCGTCGTCGGCGGAAGGATATTCGGCGAAGTTGTCCCACACGCGCACGGCCGCTTCGTTGCGCTCGAACTCCGCGACCGGCAACTCCATGAGAAACTGGCTCGGCACGGTCAGCCGGCGCTGGCCGCGGAAGTCGCGGTAGCGTGCCATGCTCAGATGCAACTCTTCTTGCGCGCGCGTTATGCCGACGAACATCAACCGCCGCTCTTCTTCCAACTCGTCGGGATTGTCTTTGCTGCGCTCGTGCGGCAGCAGCCCATGCTCGACGGCGGTGAGGAACACGACCGGAAACTCCAAGCCTTTCGAGGCGTGCAGCGTCATCAGTACCACGCGATCGTCTTCGCCGTCGAGAAAGTCGGTGTCGCTGACGAGGCAGACTTCTTCGAGAAACTGCTCCAGCGAGGATTCACCCGCATTTTTTTCGTCATAGCTGCGGGCCACGGTGAGTAATTCTTCGACATTCGCCAGCCGCTCTTCGTCTTCGGCCGCATCCGATTCCTTGAGATGTTGCTGATAGCCGGTCTCGGCGAGCACGTGCCCCATCAGTTCTTCGACCGGCTTCGAGATCATGCGCGAGAGCCGATCGATCAGCAACGCAAACTCGCCGAGTGCGCCGGCCGCCTTCTTCGAGATTCCTTCGAGGTCGCGGCATTCGCTCGCCAAATTCAGCAGCGTCTTGCGCTTCCTGGTGGCATGTTCGTTCAGCCGCTTAAGGGTCGTCTTGCCGATGCCGCGCACCGGCACGTTGACGATCCGGAGAAACGCTTCGTCGTCATCCGGGTTGTTGAGCAACCGGAGATACGCCATCACGTCTTTGATTTCGGAGCGCTGAAAGAACTCGACGCCGTTGATGATCTGGTACGGCACGTTCGCCTCGCGAAACGCGAATTCCAGCGTTCGCGATAACGCGTTCACGCGATAGAACACGGCGAAGTCGCGAGCCCGGCGCGTGCCCGCGCGAATGGCTTGGGCGATGGTGCGGGCAATGGCATCGGCCTCTTCGCGATTGCTGCCGTAGGTCGTGAGGCGAACGGCCTCCCCTTCGCCGTTGTCGGTGAAAAGGTCTTTCTCCTTGCGGCGCTTGTTGTGCGCGATCAGCATCGCCGCGCCGCGCAGAATCGCCTTGGTGCTCCGATAGTTCTGCTCGAGCCGCACGACATGCACGTCCGGGTAGTCGTTCTCGAATTCGAGAATGTTGCTCAAGTTCGCCCCGCGCCAGCCATAGATCGATTGGTCCGGGTCGCCCGTCACCGACAAGTTCGGATAGTCCATCGAAAGCGCGCGCACGATCGCATACTGCGCCAGGTTCGTGTCTTGGTATTCGTCGACGAGAATGTAGCGATACCGTGCGTCGAGCAGCGTGCGGATCTCGGGATTGTCGCGCAGCAACAACGCCGTGTGGAGCAGCATGTCGTCGAAGTCGACGGCGTTCGCCTTGAGCAGCGCTTCCTGATAGGCGGGATAAATCTTCGCCGTGATCGCACCGAGCGGATGGCCGGGGCGCGGCTGATATTGCGCCGCGGGAATCAAGTTGTTCTTGGCCCAACTGATGTGATGTGCGATCTGTTGCGGCGTGAAGTGCCCGGTGTCGAAATCGATCGCGGCGATGGTCCGCTTCAAGGTCGACTGGCTATCGGACGTGTCGTAGATCGTGTAGTTTTCGCGCAGCCCGACGAGCCGACTATGTTCGCGAAGCATCTTCGCGCAGAAGCGATGAAACGTGCTGACCCAAACCGGCTTGCCGGGCGCCAGCCGGTCGACGCGGCGGCGCATCTCTTCGGCCGCTTTGTTGGTAAACGTCAGGGCGAGGATGCGCTGCGGCGCGATCCCGGTGCGCATCAGGTGCGCGATCCGATGCGTGACGACGCGCGTCTTGCCGCTCCCCGGCCCGGCGAGAATCAGGAGCGGACCATCGACGTGCAAAACCGCTTCTTGCTGTGCTGCGGTGAGGTTCGCCAACAGAGGATCGTCGTCCATCCATGCCGCCTTGAAAATCGAGAACCGCCGGCCCGACGTCCGTCGTCGGGCTGATAGATTCATCGTATCCGGCAGGGGGCCGGGGAGACCAGGGGGCGAAGAATGCAGTGCGCCAAACCCTTCTCCCGCCGGGAGAAGGTGGCCGAAGGCCGGATGAGGGGCGCGTCCGAATCGTCTCCGCGCTGAAATTCACGTCGATCGATAACTAAAATGACATTGGGAAAGT